>JANXWN010000013.1 GCA_025351125.1 Caulobacteraceae bacterium
GCGATGCGCCCGGAGAATATCAGATCGTCGCCGGCGAGCGGCGCTGGCGCGCCTCCCAACTGGCCGGCCTACAAGCCATCCCGGCCATCGTCCGCGAACTCGACGATTTGGCGGTGATGGAAATAGCTTTGATCGAAAATATCCAACGCGCCGATCTGAACGCTTTGGAGGAAGCGCGCGGTTATGTCGCCATGACCACGCGGTTTGGCCGCAACGCCGACGCCATCGCCAAGATCGTGGGCAAAAGTCGTAGCCATGTCGCCAATACGGTGCGGCTGACGCGCTTGCCGAAGGCGGTCCAGGATCATCTGCAAGCCGGGCGGTTAACGGCGGGGCATGCCCGGGCCCTGCTCGACCTTGACGAAGCGCCCCAGATCGCCGCCCGCATTATCGCTCAGGGTCTTAACGTCCGTCAGACCGAAGCGATCGTTCGGCAGATGCGTGATCCGCAATCGAGCGGTAAGGCTGGCGCCAAGCCGCCGCGGTCAAAAGATTCCGATACCCGCGATATCGAAGACAGTCTGCGCGATTCCTTGGGCCTCAAGGTCGAAGTCCGCGATCTGGGCGGAAAGGGCGAATTGCGCATCGCCTACACCACCCTCGAACAACTCGACGACCTCTGTATGCGCATTCTGCGCGGTCGGGCGCGATAGAGCCCGTCGTGTCGTGCTCACAAACCGGCAGAGCTTGCGGCTACAAGCCTAATCGTCGCGCCTTGCCGGCCACCGTCAGGGCCAGTCGCTCGCCCAGCAGCCTGTCTGGCGATGCGGTTTGTTTGCAGGCGCGATCGGCGGCGAGGATATCGGGCTGAACGGCGTCAAGATTCTTGAGCGTCCATACCCGGGCTTGGCGCAGAATCTCCCGCTCGTTCTTCCAAAAAACCCCGGCCGCCTTGGCCGCGAGCTGGGCGGACCCGCCGCCTTGCTGCAGAACCGAGATCTTGCGCAGACGCATTAGATGCGAGCCCAGCGCGCGAACAACGGCGGGGCCGCTTTCGCCCTCCTGCACGGCGCGGCGCAGGCCCGATTGCAAGGCGGCGAGGCGACCGCCAAAGGCGTCACTCGCCGCCTCACCTAACGACGCCTCGGGCTCGACACCGAAAAAACCGTCCATATCGGCGGCTCCGACCGTCAGGCCCCGTCCGGGCCCGAGGAACAACGCCAGACGCTCAATTTCGCGGCGCGCCACGCCTCGCTCGTGCGGCAGGCGCGCCACGAAAAGCTCGAGGGCTTCGCTGGTCAGGCTGATCCGGTCGGCCGCCAGGCCTTCGCGGGTAAAGCGCGCCACATCGCCTGGTTCGTCGTCATAGCAGGCAATTACGGCACATCCGTCGACTTTTTCGGCTACTTTTCTCAGGACTGAATCCCGTCCCAACGCCCCGGCCTCGATCAACAAAAAAGCGTCCGGGTTGAACTTCCCCGCCACGTGATCGGCCAGGGCTTCCGACGCCAGTCGGTCGGTGGAGGCCTTTTCCCCAGATAGGCGCAACCGCACCAGACGCCGACCGCCCATCATCGAAATGGCCATTAACTCGCCGTCGAGGCGCCCCGGATCGTTGTCGAGGTCGGCGTCGGCCAGCATGGCGACGTCGAAAGGATCATCGGGGCGCGCGGTCACGGCGTGCGCCAAGGTTTGAGCGCGTTCGCGGACGCCGCCCAAATCTTGACCGTGGATCACGGCGGCACAGAACGCTCTGCCGGGAGCCGCTAAGAACCGCTCAATGTCTTGGCGTTGCTTGAGAATCATAATGCCGGTTGATCGTCAGGATTGCGGATGTCGCGCCATCCACGTCGCCAAATCGATCTGGATTCGCCGGGCGGCGTCGGCGGCGGCGCGATTCTGGCTATCTTGACGCGCGGCGATACCGGCGTAAGGCGCGTCGGCGGCGTCATAGCTGACCTGCGAATGCACCTGGCCGCTGTGCACCGGCAGGCCCGTGGCGAGGGCGACCAGCGTATACGTTACCGTCAGGCCCAAGTCATAGCGCTCGGCTACGTTATCGGCGCGTAAGCCGCGAGGCTCGCGCGACTGCACCGCGGTCAAATCCAAACGCCATTGCGGCGCGGCAGACTTGTCGTGCGCCAGCGCGTCGTCCAGATCTTCCCGCAACAGGAAAGCCACGCGGCCTTCCGGCGCGAAAATAGTGACCGCCGATAAGCCTCGCGAGACGCCGGGCGTGGCATAAAGCGGCGTGAATCCGCATCCGACGCCTGCCAACACAGCGCCCGACAAAGCGGCGACGGCGAGAAGGCGCGCGCAAGTTCGTGAGGTCATTCGTCAGCCAACCACTAAATTGACGATGCGGTCTTGCACCACGATGACTTTTCGCACGGTCAGGCCCTGCAGACGCTGAATTATGTCCGGGCTTTCTCGAACCAACTTTTCGACGTCGGCATCTGAAGCGCCCGCCGGCGCCCGCACCTCCCCGCGACGTTTTCCGTTAATCTGCACGGGCAATAATCTTTCGCCGTCTTGCGCCAGCGCGGCGTCATAGCCTGGCCAATCAGCGAGCGTCACCAAGCCGGGCGCTTCCAACGCCGCCCAACATGCCTCGCCGAGATGCGGTGCGAAGGGAGCGACCAAACGGGCGAGCGCGGATAGGGCCTCAGTCCGGGCGGTCGCGGTAACGCTTGTCGACGGACAGGCGCGTATCGTGGCAACGAATTCGTAAAGACGAGCTACGGCGCTGTTAAAGCGAAACCCCTCGATGGCTTCAGTGACCGCCTTGACAGCCCGATGCATCGATCGGCGCAAAGAGGTTGCGGCCTCCTCGTCACCCGGACCGACCCGCGCCTGCGGCGCGTTCAGGGCGTCAAATTCGGTCCATATGCGGTTGATCAGCCGCGACGCACCCTCGACCCCGGCATTGGTCCACTGCACATCCCGCTCGGGCGGAGAGTCCGACAGAACGAACAGGCGCGCGGCGTCGACCCCGTAAACCTCGGCGATATCGTCCGGCGCGACGACGTTACGTTTGGATTTGGACATTTTGACCGGCTCGCCGATCGTAACCGGCTCGCCGGTGTCGAGCGCCCGCGCCCGCCGCGTCTCGCCTTCGACGGCGATATCGACCTGCCCCGGCTCCAACCATTCGCCATTTTGGCGGCGATAGGTTTCGTGGGTCACCATGCCTTGAGTAAACAGCCCGGCGAACGGTTCGCGCACGTCGAGCATGCCCTCGTCCGCTAGAACGCGTGTCACAAACCGGGCGTAGAGCAAATGCAGCACCGCGTGCTCGATACCACCGATATATTGATCCACCGGCAGCCAATAGTCGGCTGCGACCGGGTCGATCGGGGCTTCCGCGCTTGGGTTGGTAAATCGAGCGAAATACCACGAGGAATCGACGAAGGTGTCCAACGTGTCGGTTTCGCGCGTCGCCGGAGCGCCGCAAGCGGGGCAGGCGACATGTTTCCACGTTGGATGACGCGCCAACGGATTGCCCGTCTGGCTGAAGTCCATGTCGTCGGGCAGGCGCACCGGCAGATCAGCCGCCGCGACCGCGACCACGCCGCACGACGTGCAGTGAATAATGGGAATAGGGCAGCCCCATCCGCGCTGGCGCGCCACGCCCCAGTCCCGCAGGCGATAAACCGTTGCGCCGACGCCGGCGTTGAGCTCCTCGATGCGCGCCACCGCCGCTGTTTTGGCCGCGTCGATATCAAGCCCGTCCAGAAAGCCGGAGTTATAGATTGTGCCCGGGCCGACATATGCCGTCTGTTTCACGTGAAACAGGGCCGGGTCCTCGTCAGGCGGCAACACCACGGGCGTGACCGGCAAATTATATTTGCGCGCAAAATCTAGATCGCGCTGATCGTGCGCTGGACATCCGAATATGGCGCCCGTGCCATACTCCATTAATACGAAATTGGCGATCCAAACCGGCAATTGATTATTAGAATCAAAGGGATGAACGACACGAATGCCGGTGTCGTAACCCAATTTTTCCGCCGACTCGATTTCCGCCGCCGAGGCGCCGCCCTGACGACACAGCGCAATGAAGTCCGCGACGGCGGGCTCTCGCGCCGCCAATCGTTCCGCTAGCGGATGGTCCGGCGCGATCGCCAAAAAGCTCGCACCGTACAAGGTGTCGGGACGGGTAGTGTAAACGCTTACGCCGTCAACCGCGCACTCCGTCTCCTCCGATGGTTCGGGGGCGCTGCCGGCGAAGGCGAAGGTCAGACGCAAACCTTGTGATTTACCGATCCAATTTTCCTGCATCAGCCGCACCTTGTCGGGCCAGCGGTCCAGTGACGCCAAGCCCTCGAGCAATTGGTCGGCATAGTCGGTGATCTTGAGAAACCATTGGTTGAGCTTGCGCCGTTCCACCGGCGCTCCGGAACGCCAGCCTCGCCCGTCGATCACTTGTTCGTTGGCCAATACGGTCATATCGACCGGGTCCCAATTGACCACGCCTTCCTTGCGATAGACCAAACCCCGCGCCAGCAGCTTCTGAAACCAGGCTTGCTGGCGGCCGTAATAGCTGGGCTCGCACGTCGCGAACTCCCGCGACCAATCGATCGACAGCCCTAAACGCTTTAGCGCCTCGCGCATCTTGGCGATGTTATCGAACGTCCACGCCTGCGGACTGACCCCGCGCTCAGTCGCCGCGTTCTCGGCGGGGAGTCCAAAGGCATCCCATCCCATGGGGTGCAGGACGTTGAAACCACGCGCGCGTTTGAACCGTGCGACCACGTCGCCCATGGCATAATTGCGAGCATGGCCGACGTGCAATTGCCCCGACGGATAAGGAAACATCTCCAGAACATAATATTTCGGCTTGTTCGGATCGATAACGGCGCGGAATATGTCCGCGCTTTCCCAAGCCGTGCGCCACTTAGCTTCGGTCTCCTTGGGATTATACCGCGCCATTACCTCGCCGAACTCCTGGAACGCCCACGCCCGCAGTGCGGGCGGTCACATGACCTAACCGCGCAAATTTGACAGCCTGAGCTGTCGTGCTTTGGTCAGGATGGCGTTTTCAATGTCGGTGGAGGTCTGGTCGGCCGTCGGCGCCGTGGTCCAGCCGCCCAGACCATTGCTGACTTCTTTAAACACCGAAACGTTGAGCCCATCGGCGCGCAGGCGTGCATCGAGGATATAAACCGTCACCTTGAAGCGTTCGTTGGGCTTTTCCGGGTTTATGTACCAGTCGGTGATCACCACGCCACCGTACGGATCGGCCGATTGCAGGGGCATAAAGGCCAAGGTATCGAGGGTTGCGCGCCAGAGGTAGCTATTGACGCCGATGGCCGCCGCCGGGGCATTTTTGGCCGGACGAGCGCCGCCGCCGCACGCCGTCAGGGCGATGAGGCAAAAGGGCAGCGCGGTCAACACGACGGCCCGCGTAGTCCAACGGCGCCCGAAAGAAATACTCATATGATTCCACTCAATGTCTATAAACCGCGCGCATCGCCGCACGACGTTCGCCCATTAGCACGGAAAGCCTCTATAACATCCTGATCCCGCGACCAACCGCGAATCGCGTGGCGTTTGGGCAACACGGACAACCGCTTTCCGCGTTGCGGCCGATGAATCGCTTGACTCCGGTTGACGGTAAGCAATCGATAGCTTTACGAAAAGATGTTGAACCGTCGGCAATGATCGCCAAATAGGGTTCAGGGGGCTAGGTTAGTCGGCATGGCGCGGTCCAGGCTCACGGTTGTGGTTTTTAGCGCGCTGGCTCTCGCGGCGGCGGCGGGGAGCGTTCGCGCCGAATCGATGCCGGCTCACATCATCTTGACCGCGAATGAGTTCGGCCAATCTGGATCGGCCGGCGCGCTCGTGCCGCGCCGCAGCCTTGAATGGGACGCCCGCACCGGACGGTGGGGCTTGCGGCTCGGCGTCGAGCAGCATTTCGACCGCGATGTGCAGCTTAAGGATTTGGAGCCGGGCGTATATTATCGCCTCACCCCGCGTTTGCACATCGGCGGCGGCGTCAGTTTGGCCCCCGATCAGGTGGACAGTCTGCGCCTGACGACGCCGCAAATACCGGCGCCGCGCGTTCGGCTGGAAACGACGCTGAAGTTCTAACCGAGGATAGGCGGGGCGTCTGCCCTTGGACTGTTGACGGCCAAAGCCTCGACCGCCGCCAATCCCATCGCGCCGGACGTCTGCAATCGTCGGGCCGAGCGCGCGTTGACACCCCCCAAGGCGTAGACAGGCGCCGGTGAGGCGCGGACCAGGCGCGCGAACGCCGCCGCGCCCAGCGGCTTTCCCGCCGAGGCGCTTTGGCTGGGGAATATCGGCGATATCACGACCCCGTCGATGCCCCCGCGCGTCACCTTGAGCACCGCCGGCAGACCGTGCGCCGCGGCCGTCAGACGGAAACGCCGGCGCAGCGCGCGCTGCAACCCGGCGCGACCCGCTAGTCGCTCGGGCAGATGCACGCCGTCGGCGTTTAGCGCCACCGCCAAGCCAACATCAGCTCCGACGAAGAACACCAATCCGCGACGGCGCGCCAACGTGGCGAGGCGGCGTCCTTGCGCCAAGCTGTCCGTCGCGCCGAAACCGCGAAACACCACTCCGGCGCCGCGCGGCAAACGCGCCATGGCAGCTTCCGGGTCGGGCGTGCGCGCCGGGTCGGTGAAGAACAGCAGGGCGGGCAGACGCTTTCGCCCGTAGCCGCTCTTGGCTAAGCTGACGGCCTGCAATCGCCGCGCCGTTCGCGCCAAATCCGCCAAAGAGTTCACGCCCAATGTTCCCCAATCCAACCGACAGCGCGGCCTCGCACGCCGATCTTCTGCGCCGGATCGCTGTTGCCGCCCGGGCCGCGGGACGTCAACCGCGGGACGTCGTCCTGACCGCCGTTTCCAAACAACAACCGTGGCAGGCGATCGCGCCGATTTTGGCGACCGGCCAACGGGTGTTCGGCGAAAACCGGGTGCAGGAGGCGGTTTCTCGCTGGGAAGGACGGCGCGATGGGCTGGAGCTTCGCCTTATCGGGCCGCTGCAGACCAACAAGGTGCGCGAGGCCGTGGCCTTTTTCGACGTAATCGAAAGCCTGGATCGTGTTCGCCTCGCGGAGAGCTTGGCCACGGAAACCGCCGGGATGGCGCGACCGCCGCGTCTGTATATTCAGGTCAACACCGGTGAAGAGGTGCAAAAGGCCGGGGTGGCGCCGCGCGAGGCCGATAGCTTTATTGCCGATTGCCGTGACCGGCTGAAGTTGGTCATCGAAGGGCTGATGTGTATCCCACCCGCGGCCGAGCCGGCCGGCCCGCACTTTGCGCTTCTGGCCAAAATCGCCCGCCGTAACGGCCTGGCCGGGCTGTCGATGGGCATGAGCGGCGATTTTGAGTCGGCCATAGCTTTTGGCGCCACGGCGGTGCGGGTCGGCTCGGCCTTGTTCGGGGAACGCGCCGCGCACGGCTAGGTCGACGAAGCGTCAGCGACGATGCGCAAAGCGTCGCCGGGCTTGGAGAGCGCGAGCAAAGCCAGCAGATCATCGCGCTCCACCGCAACGCAGCCTTGCGTCGGCGTAAAACCGGGCCGTGCGACATGCAGAAAAATAGCCGATCCGGCGGCTCGAATGACCGGCGCATCGTTGTAGCCAAGCACGACGATGACGTCATAGATCGCGTCCTCACGCCAAAGCCGTTCCGCGCTAGCGCGGTATGGCAGGACGACCGGGCAATTATAGGCGGGGTCGTCCGGCTGGTCGCACCATCCGTCGTTGGGCCGAAGCGACCGGATCTCCAGCTCGGTCATGGGTCGGTCCAACCGATCCGCGCGATACAGCACCCGGCGCAGGGGCCACGTCCCCGCCGGCGTCGCGCCGTCCCCCTCACGCTTAGCCGCCGCGTCAACGATCCCGGCGGGGCCGAGCGCGCAAGATGCGCGGCGTCCGGCCGCCTCCAGTCCGGCCAGCCCACAAATTGTGAAAATCATCGTGACCGGTCCCGCTGATTCTTGCCTTGTGTCCCCTCGCTTTTACGGTGCATGTTTAAATCCATGTCGCAAAGCAAGACGATCTTGATTGTCGATGACGACGAAGAGCTACGCACCCTACTGTGCGAGCAATTGGTGGTTGGCGGCGCGTTTGCAACCCTTTCCGCAGGCACGGCCGACGACGGCGTTCGGGTAGCGCTCGATCACCGTCCTGATTTGATTCTGATGGACTTGGATCTAGCCGGCAAGAGCGGACGTGACGCCTGTCGCCACTTGCGCGGCGCGGGCCTGTCAATGCCGATCATCATGCTCACCGCTTCGGACAGCGACTCCGACACGATTTCCGGTCTCGAGTCGGGGGCCAACGACTACGTCACCAAACCGTTCAAGATGTCGGTGCTGTTGGCGCGGATCCGCGCCCAGTTGCGCGATCATGAACAGTCCGAGGACGCGGTTTTTAAGATCGGTCCTTACGAATTTCGTCCGGCCGGCAAAGTTTTGATTGACGACAAAGGCAAGAAGCTACGCCTCACCGAAAAAGAGACGAGTATTCTGAAATATCTCTATCGCGCAGGCGACAAATCGGTTTCGCGCGAGGAATTGTTGGCCGAAGTTTGGGGTTACAACGCCGGCGTCACCACCCACACTCTGGAAACCCACGTCTATCGCCTGCGACAAAAGATCGAACCCGACCCAGCTAACGCCAAGCTCTTGATCACCGCCTCGGGTGGCTATCGGCTGGCGCCGTAGCGCGAAAAACCCCCGCCCCCTTCCGTCATCACCGGGCGCAAGTCCCGGTGATCCAATTGGCGAAATCCCGCAGTGGCCGTGCGCGCGCACGGCCACTCATACCCGCTCGCCCAATGGGTAGCCGGGACTTCGCCCGGCTATGTCGGTGGTTTAAGGGGCGGTTGCTCCGCTAGATCGCCAGATCGATCGAAATCGGCGCGTGGTCGCT
>JANXWN010000308.1 GCA_025351125.1 Caulobacteraceae bacterium
GAGCGGTTGTCCGAAAATACTTGCTGAAGCGGCCTGCCGCCCCAGGTTGCGGTGCGATAGGGCGCGTGCGCGCGCTCGGACCGGACGCGACGCGCCTCACGGTCGGCGACTGGGTGTCTTGCGATCCGACAGTTCGATCGCGCGACGACGCGCTAACCCCCGATATAACTCTGCAAGGATTGAGCGCACGTGGTGATGGCGGCCTGCAATTGCAGACGCATTTCCGCCACGGCGCGTTCGCGGAACAAATGCGGATTCCGACCGAAAACGCCTATCCGATCGGCCCGATCGACATGGCGGACGCGGGAGCGTGGTGTGCACTGAACCTGCTTCTGGTGCCTTACGGCGGACTTCTGGCCGCCAATCTGCGAGCCGGTGAGACGTTGTTAGTAAGTGGCGCCACCGGCAATTTCGGCAGCGCCGGCGTTGCCCTTGCGTTGGCAATGGGCGCGGGCTGCGTGGTGGCTCCGGGCCGAAACGAATCTATGCTGGAGGACCTTAAACGCCGCTTCGGCCCGCGGGTGCGCACGGTGATTCTGACCGGCGAGGAGGCGTCCGATCGTGAACGCATGAAGCAAGCTGCGCCCGGTCCGATTGATTGCGTCCTGGATCTGCTGGCGCCCGCCGCGGGAACGATGCCGGTGCGCGCCGCCGCGATGGCCGTGCGAGAGTACGGCCGGGTGGTCTTGATGGGCGGGGTGGGCATGTTGGGGGGCGATGATTTGGCCCTGCCCTATCCTTGGATCATGCGCAATTGCATCACCATCATCGGTCAGTGGATGTATCCGCGAGAAGCTAACTCCCGCTTGATCAGCCTTGTGCGCTCGGGTCTGTTGGATCTGGCCCACTGGGATGTCACGACGTTTGATTTAGACCATGCGAACGAAGCGGTAGCGCAGGCCGCCGCGGAAGGCGGCCCGTTCAGGTCGACCGTAATCCGTCCCTGAGCCCCGCGGGCGATTGGTTCTTGCGAGCATTGTGAAACCCGTCTACGTGAGCGCCTTGCCGCAACCGACGCGTGATGTCGGACAACGCGAGGGTGCATAGCTCAGTTGGTAGAGCAGCTGACTCTTAATCAGCGGGTCGTAGGTTCGATCCCTACTGCACCCACCATTTTCTCTTGGGCGAGCTACAAGATTGGGGGATAGTCGGTCCCTAATTCGCCGATGAGCCTTAGGGGAATCGTTGCTTGGCGCATTCATCGGGAACCTCGCACTTGCCGCCGCCGCTTCCGGCGACAGGCGTGCAGATGGCGCCAGTGTTGCGCGCGGCCTATTCGGATCGCACGGCGGCTTTGATGGCGTGGTTCTCGCAAATCGCCTACGTTCCGTATCTCGACCATCAGCCGGCCCCGGGAGCGACGGCGCCGAAACAGCAAAAACCGCAGGGCGTGGCCTTGTTGGACGCTTCGTTGGCGTCGGGTGGTCTGCGTCTGGTGAAAACCTTCAACAAAGGTAACGTGCAGGCTTTTTTAGCCGTGCTTGACGGCGCTTTTGCGGTTTTGGCCTTTCGCGGCACCGCCACCATGGCCGATTGGGGTATTGATCTCAATATCGGGCGTGTGACGTTTGCCGCCTGTCCCGGTGTCCATGTGCACCGCGGATTTCTGGCCGCCTACGAGGTTTCCCAAATCGATATTTTCGAGGCCGTTTCGGCTTATGTTCCGGACGAGCTGCCGTTTTATATTACCGGCCACTCGTTGGGCGGCGCTTTGGCGCAGATCGCATCGGCGCTATTGGCGCGTGATAATCTCGCCGCGTGTTACACTTATGGATCGCCGCGCGTGGCGACAAAATCGTTCGATGCCTACGTAAAGTGCCCACACTATCGCGTTATAAATCATTGGGATATCGTTCCAGGCGTCCCTCTTGCGACGCCGTGGGGCTATCAACACGGGGGGGACCCGCGCTTGCTGCGAGGGCTTCGTCCCAAAGCGATTATCCGCCAGGATCATTCGCCCGGTATTCGTGTCCTGGTGGATATTATCACGCTCCTGCGCGGCTTAGTGGCTCACAAATTTCTGGTAGTGGATGATCACATGATTTGGAACTACCGCACCCAACTCGATGTAATCGCGCAAGCCCGCGCGCATCGTTAACCCCAATCGTTATTGGGTTGCCGCCGCCATTTGCTTTTTAAGGATGGTCCACGCCGAGAGCGTCGCCAACGCCGATTTCGCCGCGAGACTAAATCCTGCTTCAGCGTCAGTACTGGGGGCGCCATCGGCATTGTCCACAGCCGCCTGAAGAGCGGTGAGTCGTTCCTCTTGCCTACCGATAGCGTTCGAAGATTGTGGATCGTCCAACAGCGACAGGCGATTGTTGAAGGCGGTACGCCTTGGTTCTGGCAGCGTCGCCTGTTGGACGCGAGCTTGCGCGATCTCGTGGGCCGCCGTTTTAAGTTGGACGCGCATCGCTTCGATTTGTTGGGCCATCAATGCTTCACGTCGATAATCGCGCGGGGAGGCCTTGACGCGCGGATCGGGCAAAACTGTCAAAGAACGGCGATAGGTAGCGCCGTCGACGTTCAAGACGACGCTGTAGCTCCCCGGTGGCGCCCACACCCCATTTGCAAACGGGTTGTCGCTCAGGGCGGGCGGAAGAGCATATTGCAAGTTCCAAAAAAACCGATGGGCGCCAGCTTTGGCCGACAGCTTAGGTGGCGGGACGGGCCATTCGGGGGCTATGGCGAGCATGATCGGGGCCAACGCCGGCCCGGCGGCGCTGCTGTAGGCGCGCACTTCGACGCCAGCCTGGTCAAGAATGCTGATTCGCACGTCGTGTTGAGCATCCGCCGCGAGGTTATAGTCAATGGCGGCGCCAGGCGGCGGATTGCTGGCCATCGGCTCGTCTTTGGGCATGGGCGTTCCGGTAAACTGGTCGGGTCGCGCGCGGACGGCGGGCGCGGGGGCCAACAGCCGCGTGCCGGGCGTCGGATCAAGTGCCCACTCGCGCAAAGACGCGATATCATCAAGGATATAAAATCCCCGACCGTGTGTGGCGATCACCAGATCGTCGCCGTGGACAGTGATGTCGCGCACCGAGGTGGTTGGCAGGCCGTTCTTCAAAGGCGTCCACTGCAAACCGTCGTTGAACGAGACAAACACGCCCCGCTCGGTTCCCGCATAGAGTAAGCCCCGATATTGAGGATCTTCACGCACGACATTGACAGTATTTAAGGTTCCGCCGTCCGCGAGCCCGACAACAATCGCCGTCCACGTGCCGCCCCCGTCGCGCGTGCGCCAAATATACGGCGCAAAGTCATCTAACCGATGACGATCAACCGCGATGTAAGCGACCTGCGGATCAAAATGGGAGGGTTCAACTACCCCGATTTTCGACCACGCGGGCAACCCGGCCGGGGTGACGTCACGCCAAGTCGCGCCGCCGTCTTTCGTGCGCCAAACCAGACCGTCGTCGGTGCCAGCCCAAACGTCGCGATCCGACAACGGCGAGGGACCAATAGCGTAGACCACCCCTTTGCGCGACTGCCCGTCGTTGGTATCAGCCGCCGCCGGCGCGTCGAGGCTCCTCGGGACGCCGGGGTCCGGCCGCGTGAGATCAGGGCTGACGGGAGTCCAATGATCGCCGCCATTGCGTGTCGCGAAGATGCGTTGATTGGCGAAATACAGTATCTTACCGCTTTTTCCGAATATTAGGGGCAAGGTCCATGTGCGTCGATAGTCGGCCGGAAACGCCAAGGTCGGATCAACTGATTTGACTTGTCCCGAGTGGAGTTCGAGCCTCGTCACCCGCCCGCCGTAGATAATGTCCGGATCGTTGGGGTCCGGGGCGATATTGTCGCTTTCTCCTCCCGGCGTCAGTTCGTGAAAGTCCG
>JANXWN010000109.1 GCA_025351125.1 Caulobacteraceae bacterium
GCGATCCGCGCGGCGATCAGCCAGAGGCTGCGCCCTGGCATGCGCATCGCTCTCACCCTTGTCGCCGAACACCATTTGGCTCTGCAGGCGGCGATTCCCCACGCCTTGGAGGCGGCGGCGTTAGCCGGAACGGCCGTGGGCGACACCCAGCTTCTGGGCGAAGGCGCGGTGGATTTGCTGTTTGAAAACGTCGATCCGAGCAAATTGAGAAATTATGTCGGGCGGGCGCTGGAACGACAACCGGTGGATTTCTGCGTCCAACCGGCGACGGGCCGCAAAAAGCGGTTGTTGGTGGCCGATATGGATTCGACGATTATCGGCTGCGAATGCCTGGACGAATTGGCTGATTTCGCCGGTCTCAAAGCGCAGATCGCCGCAATCACGCAACGCGCCATGGCCGGTGAAATCGAATTCGAGGCCGCCTTGATCGAACGCGTAGGCAAGCTGGCCGGTCTGCCTTTGACCGCGCTGCAACGGACTTACGACGAGCGGGTGCGGCTAAACCCCGGCGCGGCGATATTGGCGCGCACGATGCGCGCCAACGGGGCCCGGTGCGCTTTGGTGTCGGGCGGCTTTGAATTCTTTACCCGGCGCGTCGCCGCCGCCGCCGGTTTCGACACGCAGCACGCCAATCGGCTGATCGACGACGGGGCAAATTTGACCGGCGAGGTCGAGCAGCCGATTTTGGGCCGCCAAGCCAAACTCGCGGTCTTAAATCAAGAGGCCGCCGGCTTGCGGATCGGCCTGGATGAAACCTTGGCGGTTGGCGACGGGGCGAATGATTTGGCGATGATCGAGGCGGCCGGATTGGGCATCGCCTATCGCGCCAAATCGGTGGTGGCCGCGCACGCTGACGCCCGGGTCGATCATACCGATTTGACCACGCTGCTGTATTTTCAGGGCTACGGCGCGGATGAGTTTCGCGCATGACCCTGCCGCGCGCCGTGCGAGCGGTGGTGTTCGACATGGACGGCCTCCTGGTCGATTCCGAAGCCATGGTGCGCGAGGTGATGCACGAAGTCAGCCGACGGCGCGGCCTTACCCTGCCCGAGGAGGTGTTCCTGCGGATGGTCGGTCTGCCGGGCGCCGCAAGCCGCACGGTCGCGGTGGCGCATTTTGGCGACCAATTCGACTACGACGCGTGGAACGACGACGTTTGGAAGATGGCGCATGGACGCATCGATGCCGGTGTGTCGATTAAAACGGGGGCCACGGAACTTTTGGATTTGCTTGATCAATGGGATCTTCCACGGGCCGTCGCCACGTCGTCCGGCCACCCCACGGTGTCGCGCCAACTCAGCCCGTCGGGCCTGTTTGCCCGGTTTGACGCGATCGTAGCCAACGGTGATTACGCGCGGGGCAAGCCACACCCCGATCCATTTCTGGTCGCCGCGGCCCGTTTGCGGATCGATCCGGCGTACTGTTTGGCGCTGGAGGACTCGCACAACGGGGTTCGCGCCGCTCACGCGGCGGGGATGATGACCGTCATGGTGCCCGACCTATTGCCTGCCACGCTGGAAATGCGAGCTTTGTGCGTCGCCATTGCGCCCACCCTACACGACGTGCGAAATCTGATCCTCGGTCAGGGCGAAACGGACCATGAGCACCGAAGATCCACCGAACGGCGCCGGCGCGACGGGGCGTCGACCTGACGCCACGCAGGACGCGGCGGACCACACGCGAACGCTTGCCGCCCTAGGCCAAAGAACGGCCGAGATGGTACATGATTTCAATAATTTATTTCAAGGCTTAATCGGCACGCTTGACGCCTTGCGGACCCATATCGCGGGGGGCCGGCTCGCCGAAGCTGATCGTTTGATCGACGGCGCGACCGCGGCCATTCAAAGCGCGGCGGACTCGAGCCGGCGGCTGCTGGGCTTTGTGCGTCGCGAACGGTCCGGCGAGGCGCCGCTGGATGTCAAAATGGTTGTCACCGCGCTAGCGCCTTTGATCCGCGGGGCGGTCGGAGAGAGCGTCTCGGTCGATCTGAACTTGGCGGACGCGCTTGCGCCGATTTTGTGCGACCGCAACGCCTTGGAAAACGCCATCTTAAATCTGGCGACCAACGCTCGAGACGCCATGCCGAACGGCGGCGCCTTGACGCTCGCCGCCGCGGAGACCCAATCGAAGGGGTCCAATGGACTGAGCGACGGCGACTATGTTTGCGTTTCGGTGACCGATACCGGGGTCGGGATGAGCGAGGCGGTGCGCGCGCGGGCGCTTGAGCCGTTCTTCACCACCAAGCCGCTGGGCAAAGGAACCGGCCTGGGCCTGGCCTTGCTCGACGGCTTTATGCAACAGGCGCACGGAATGTTGAAGATCGACAGCGCGCCGGGCGCGGGAACGTCGTTCCATCTGTATTTTCCGGCCTATGTCGAGCTGGAAACGTCGCAAAGCGCGCCGGGCGCCCCAATGGCGGCAACCCGCGCCGCCGGCCATCAATCCATCTTGGTGGTGGAAGACGAAGTCGTCGTGCGCAGCCTGATCGCCGACGTGTTGCGCGAGGCGGGTTACACGGTTGTGGAAGCCGCCGATGGACCGGAAGGCCTCGCCATTCTGTTGGGCGCGGACGCGCTGGATCTGGTGATCAGCGATATCGGTTTGCCGGGATTAGGCGGCAGGGAAATGGTCGAAGTCGCGCGCGCGCAGCGACCCGGCCTGAAAGTCTTGTTGATCACCGGTCACGCCCTGGAAACTCCCCCCCTGTCTGGCGCCGTCGCCGACGTGATCGTCAAACCCTTCGCCATGAACGTCCTGGCGGCGCGGGTCGGCGAAATGCTGGCGCAGGCTTAAACTAGGCGTCGTTTCTCTTCCCCTTTCGGG
>JANXWN010000145.1 GCA_025351125.1 Caulobacteraceae bacterium
GAGTGACTCTAACGGGCAGCCGATAACTCTTTATACCACCAATCTTAACGCGAAGTTTTCTACCGAATTGAACGACACAGTTACTTTTGCGGTCTACGACGCCAAAACCAGCGAGGACATCACTCGCAAGGTCCTCACGCAAATCATCTTCGAGGAAGAGGGACGCGGGCAAAACCTGCTGCCGATTCCATTTCTGCGTCAGCTCATCGGGTTTTATGGTGATCGCATGCAGGCTTTTTTGCCAAGTTTTCTGGAATTGTCACTCGACAGCTTTATCCGCCAGCAAGAACGGGTGCGCGAACAGTTTTCAGCCGCGGCGCCGCCGGGCATGGGCGTTTTGGACGAACAAATCCGCCAGAACATGGCGCTGTTTGACCGCGCCATGAAAATGTTCACGCCCTTCGCCTTTCGCAGCGACGAAATGACCGCGCCATCACCCAAACCAGCCGGATCTCCCGCGGCCAAGGACGACGTCAATCTCGCCGAGATCAAGCGGCAGATGGCGGCGATGCAAGCTCAGATCGCCGCTCTGTCTAAGAAATAGTTGTCTCCCTCGATCTCGCCCCCGACCGCGCATTGCCGCTTAAGGGGCGATCGGCTAGAAGCGCGCCCTTCCGCGAACAATTCCCTTATCATCCTCAGTCACCCGAGCGCGCCATGGCCACGTCACCCTCTCCCGACACCAGCCCGATTTCCGGCAACGTGTTGTTCTACAGCAATCCCGAACCGCTCAGCAGCGAGGCCCACGGCAAGATCGGCCTGCGCCGGACCGACAGCCCTTTCGCGTTTGCCGCAAAAAGTCAGATCGTCCCGCTGACAGTCACCGAATTTGCGCTGGCGTCCCTGTCGTATCCGATCATTTTCGCCGGCGAGCGCCGCCAGCCCCTGGCAGTGATGGGCGTCAACAACGATTCGAACATGTTCATCCAAGCCAACGGTCTGTTCGAACCTGGGATGTATATCCCAGCCTATATTCGCCGGTATCCGTTCGTTTTGGCGGCCGACGCCGCCAACGAGCAATTAGTAGTCTGCATCGACCGCGGCGCGTCGATGTTGGGCGACCTTCCCGATCTGCCGTTTTTCGATCCCGCCGGCCAGCCGACCGAATACACCAAGGGTTGCATTCAGTTCTGCAACGATTTTGAGACCGAAAACCGCCGCACGGAATCCTTCGTCACCCTGATCAACGACCTGGATTTGCTGGAAACGCGCAAGCAAATGTATACGCCGAACAACCCCGATGGGACGACCGGCCAGCCGCAGGAAATCGCCGAGTATTTCGCGGTGTCGGAAGACAGGCTGAAAGCCTTGCCCGACGCCAAGTTGCGCGAATTGATGGACAACGGCGCCTTGCCGCAAATCTATGCGCATCTCATCTCGCTCAACGGTTGGGATCGGCTCGTCGGCTTAGCGATCTTCCGCCAAAACACCGCGCCGACGGCGGCCAATTTGAATTGACCTGGAAGGGGGGACGCGCCGTGCCGCCATCGATCCGTCGGACGTTTTGCTTCCTCGCGTTGATCGGTCTGGCGGCTATGCCCGTCCAGGCCGCGCCCCTCGCCGCCGGCGCCGTCGCCTCGCCGGACCGTTACGGCGCTCTGGCCGCCGCTGAGGTTTTGCGCGCGGGCGGCAATGCGGCGGACGCTGCCGTCGCCACCGCTTTCGCCCTGGCCGTAACCTATCCGGAAGCCGGCAATTTAGGCGGCGGCGGCTTCATGACGCTTTACATGAATGGCAAGGCTTATTTCGTCGACTACCGCGAGACCGCGCCGGCGGCGGCGAGCGCGCAAATGTATCTCGACGCCAAAGGCGCGCCGATCACCGACCTCAGCTTGACCGGGCCGCTGGCGGCCGGGGTGCCGGGCACGGTCAAGGGCTTGGCGGAGATTCACGCGCGGTTCGGCAAGCTGTCGTGGGCGCGCGACATGGCGCCGGCGATCCACTTTGCACGCGACGGCTTCGTCGTCCCGCCGGCTCTGGTGCAAGAGCGTGCCGACGAGCCACGCCTCTCGTCGGGAGTCGCCAATTTCGACCGTTATTTCGGGGTGATGCGGACGGGCGCGGTCTTCCGGCAGCCGGACCTCGCGGCCACCTTGCGGCGTATCGCCAAAAACGGGCCGGCGGAGTTCTACAGCGGCAAAACGGCCGATCTCTTGATGGCGCAAATGACCCGCGGCGGCGCGCGCGGCCTGATCACGACCGCGGACCTCGCCGCGTACAAGGTGGTATGGCGCGAACCCTTGATTGCCGACTGGCGCGGCTATCAGGTGATCACCGCCCCGCCGCCCAGTTCCGGCGGCATCGCTTTGACGCAATTGCTGACGATGAAACAGGACGCCGCGCCGCTGTTCAAAGGCGTCGCGCTCAATTCGCCGCAATACATGCATCTGGTGTCGGAGATCGAAAAGCGGGTGTTCGCCGATCGGGCCGAATATCTGGGCGACCCCGATTTCGTCAAGGTTCCAGCCGTCGCCCTAATCGATCCGGCCTATCTTGCCCGGCGCGCGGGTCAAATCGATCCGGCCAAACCCTCGCCCCCCGCGGCGGTGGCGCCCGGTCTCGAAAAACCGCAGACGACGCATTTCTCCGTCGTCGACAAATGGGGCAACGCGGCGTCCAACACCTATACCTTGAACGGCTCGTTCGGCGCGGGCGTGGTGGTCGAGGGCGCGGGCTTTCTGCTTAACGACGAAATGGACGATTTTTCCGTCAAACCCGGCGCGCCCAACCAGTTCGGCGTCGTCGGCGGCGCGGCCAATGCCATCGCGCCGAACAAACGCCCGCTTTCATCAATGAGCCCGACCATACTGACCAAGGACGGCGCCGTCGCCATGGTGATCGGCACGCCGGGTGGCTCGCGCATCTTCACCTCGGTGTTTCAGGTGCTGGCCGACGTCTACGATTTCCACTTGCCGCTATCGACGGCGCTCGCCAAACCGCGCTTCCACCACCAACTCTTGCCGGAAAACACCATCTTCTTCGAACCCTACGCCCCGGCGTCGAAAGTCCTCGTCGACGCGCTTCGCGTGCGCGGCTATCGCACCGAGGATCAGGGCTACAACGGCGACATCGAGGCGATCGAGATCGACGGCCAGACACCCGTTCCAGCCGCCGACCCCCGCGGGCGCGGCGTGGGTATGGTAGTGCGGTAGGACCGTTTCTCCCTCCCTCATGGGGAAGGTCGAGACGTCGCGTTAGCGACCCCGGGGTGGGGATGTATGGTGAAGCCCACAAAAGCGTTGCGAGTCAGACGCGTTCCCCACCCGTCTTGTCGCTTCGCGCCAATCCACCCTCCCCACGAAGGGGAGGGAACAAGTCCGCCAAAGCCCCTCTAAACCGTCTCCCGGTCGCCTCTTCTTGGCGACAGGGCGGGGGAGTCTCAGGCGGTCATGACGTCCGCCCTCCCGGAATTTAATCCGGCGGCGTTCCCGCTGCCGCGAGCAAAGCTCTTTCGATATGCGCGGCCACCACGAACTGACTCTCGCACGCCCACGCCACGATCGGAGTCCAGCCGATCGCCACCGGTGGCGAGCCTAAATCGCACTGCAAAAATTCAGAGGCTCGAACGGCTGATCCGAAAATTCGATCCGACCGAACGAGACTTCCGAAATCGCGCGTTGGGCAAGGCGGGCGAGGCATTGGTCGTCGACTTTGAACGCTTCCGTTTGGAGCACGCCGAACGTCGCGATCTTGCCCGTAAAGTTCGGTGGGTCTCGGAGGAGGACGGCGACGGCGCAGGATACGATATTCTGTCGTTCGACCCTTCCGGCCGCGAAAGGATTATCGAAGTCAAAACAACCCGTGGCGTGAGTACAACACCGTTCTTTATCACTGGCAACGAGCGTGCCCTGTCTGAAGAGCGTCCGAAGGAATTTCGAATTTTCCGTATCTACGACTATGGGGCGGAACCGAAGCTGTTCAAGTTGCGTCCGCCCCTCTCAGATGCCGTCCATCTTGAACCCACGACCTACCGCGCGTCGTTCAGCTAGTGTTTTACCGCGCGAACACGCTTCGCGTTAGGCAGGAAAAAACCAGCCGACCGCCTTCGTCCAACAGATCGTGCTGGGCGATGACGAGACCTTTGCCTGTTCCGACGGGGTCTTTGCCCATGACGGTCATGCGGCCGCGCAGGAGTTCGCCCGCCGGGGGGTTGCGGGCCCAGCGCAGGGCGTCGATGCCGACGCGCTTCGTCTGCGGCCAGTCGGCGGACGCGGCGGCGTCCAGCTTGGTCCAGATCGCGAACACCATGGCGTCCGGTGCGCCTTGCTCGGATGTCCAACCGGGGGCGAAAGCGTCGATGAAACGCTCCAGGACGGCGAGATCGACCACGGTGGCTCCCAGGCTGACGACCTGACCAATTTCGATCTGATCGAATGCGCCGGGCACGGGCTCAGGTCGCTCGGACTTTGAGACGGGCGCCGCCCTCGACGGCGATTACTTCGATCCTGTCGCCGACCGCCAGGGCGCCGTCGCCGTCGCCGTCGGCCTGGGCGGACCATTCCTTGCCGTCCACGAACACTCGTCCCAGACCGGACACGAAGGCGGTCGCCACCTTGCCATAGTGGCCGACGATGCGAGCATGCGGGTCATTAACGTCGTCGTCGCCCGAGGCGAGGCTTTTGGGCAGGAAGCGCCGTCCGATATAGGTGGTGACGACGGTGAGGGCGGCGAATACGGCGATGGCGCCCGGCAATCCGAGCGACGGCATGACCGCGACGACGACGGCCACCAAAGCGGCCGATGCGGCCGGCCACAGCAGCCAGCCCGATCCGGTAATCAGTTCGACGATCAGGAAGATCGCCGCCACCGCCACCCATCCCCACGCCGGGTGCGTCAACAACAGTTGGCCAAAATCGCCCATCACGCCTAGCTGCCGGCCGGAACGACGGGGCGCGCGGCCGGCGGCGGGGCGCGGGGCGGCTGTGGTCCGCCGCCCTGCGCCGCCTTGACCAACTCGGTAATGCCCGCGATCGACCCCGCAATCCCGGCCAAGTCGGCGGGTATGATCACCGTGCGCTGCTGCGGCGACTCCGCCAGTTTGCCGAAGGCTTCGACGTATTTCTGAGCGACGAAATAGTTCAGCGCGTTGACGTTGCCGCCCGCAATGGCGTCCGATACGCTTTTGGTCGCCGACGCCTCGGCCTGAGCGGCGCGTTCGCGCGCCTCGGCGTCGCGGAAAGCGGCTTCGCGGCGACCTTCGGCTTGCAGGATAGCCGATTGCTTGGCGCCTTCGGCGCGAGTGACGGCGGCCTGTTTTTCACCTTCGGCTTCAGTGATCACGGCGCGTTTCTCGCGCTCGGCCTTCATCTGCCGGGCCATCGCATTGGTGATATCGGGCGGCGGCTGCAGGTCTTTAATTTCGATCCGCGCCACCTTGACGCCCCACGGCCCGGTCGCCTCGTCAATCACCGTGAGCAGGCGGGTATTGATCTGGTCGCGCTGAGACAGCACCTCGTCGAGCTCCATCGAACCGACGACGGTTCGCAAATTGGTCATCGTCAATTGGCCGATGGCGTAATTCAGATTGGCCACTCGATAAGCCGCCGCCGAGGGGTCCATCACCTGAATAAACACGATGGCGTCGACCTGAACGGTGACGTTGTCCTTGGTGATCACCTCCTGGCGCGGCACGTCCAGCACCTGCTCCATCACGCTGACCTTGCGGCCGACCGTTTCCATGAACGGCATAAGGATGGTGATGCCCGGCTTGAGGGTGCGGGTGTAACGGCCGAAACGCTCGACGGTGAACTCATAGCCCTGGGGCACGATCTTGATCGCCGAGAGGGCGAGAAAAATCGCCAACAGCAAGAGCGCAATGGGCACGATCGCAAACATGGTTAGGGCCTCCCGAGGCAGCGCCGCCAAGACTATCGGGTTCGAACGTCGGACGCCACAGGCAACCCTAGCCGGCGCCGTGAGTCGTCAGCCACGACCGCACGTCGGCGGCGGATTTGTCAGGGATTTGCTCCATCGGCACATGGCCGACGCCGGGATAGACGATGACGGTCGCGCCGGGGATGGCCGCGCCGAAGCGTCGCGCGTCGCTGGATGGGATAAGCCTGTCGTCCGCGCCAAACAGGATCAAGGTCGGAACCTTGATCGCCGCCAAGCCCCGCGCCGTGGCGTAGTCGAAGTCGGGACGCGCGATCAGAATGTCGCGATGGCCCGGCGCGCGCGAAAAATCGGTGTAACGTCGAACCAAATCCGGCGTGACCAAGGATTTGTCGATGAAAGCGGCCTCAAGCCCCTGTTTTGTCAGAGCGGAATTGTCGAGGTTTTTGATGATCGGCCGGGCGATCGGGTTGGCCAATAGCTTGAAGATCAAGGCGTCGTTTTTGCCGTCGCCCTGACGCGGCCAACCGGCGGCGTCGACCAAGATCAGGCCATTAAGCCGGTCGCCATGCGTCAAGGCATAACGCCACGCCACGCCGCCGCCCATGGAATTGCCGCCGATCACAAAGCTCTTGAGGCCCAACGTCGTCGCCAAGGCGTCCACGACCCCCACTTGCGCAGCGCTCGATGAAGCGTATCCCGTCGGCGCGCGGGTGAGGCCGTGGCCAGGAAGGTCTACGGCGATAATCCGATAACGCTCGCCCAACCGCGTCGCCCAGGGATCCCAGTCTAAGGTCGAGGCGCTGAAACCGTGCACCAGCACAATCACCGGACCGGCGCGATTGCCCTCGTCTCGATAGTGCGCTCGCACGCCGCCGGGCAGGTCTACGTAGTGCGAAGTCGTGGTGGCATAGCGCGCTTCGAGGGTTGCGTAAGGAATGTCGGACCGCTGCAGCGCAAAAAACGCGACCACCAGTACGACGACCAGGCCGCCCAAAAACCACCCTAGTCTCTTGATCCAGCGTTTCATCCCGGTTGCCCCCTGCCTCGTCCTCTGTCGGCAATGGTTGTCGTTTGACGGCGTCACGGTCAAGACCCCTCAGGCGCGTAACCCGATTGGGTGGGGCGGCAAATAGGCTTAAGAGGTTGCACCTATGAAACACGTCATTATCGCCCTTGCGGCCCTGATAGGGTCTTTGGCGGCCCTCGGCGCCGCTGCGGCGCCTGTGGCGTCGGCCCACGCCAAGACCGAACTTGTCGCCGAAACAACAGGCGTAGCGCCCGGATCGACGGTGTGGATCGCGACGGCGCAGACCTTTGACAAAGGCTGGCACAGCTATTGGCGCAATCCGGGCGACGCCGGTGAGGCGACGTCGATCAAATGGACTTTGCCGACCGGCTGGCGGGCGGGCGAGATCGTCTGGCCGACGCCGAGACGCCTGCCGGTCGGGCCAACCATGAATTACGGTTACGAGGACGGCGTGATCCTGGCCACCCCGGTGCAGATACCCGCCGACGCGAAGGTCGGCCAGAGCGTGACTGTTGCCGCCGTGGTGAATTTTCTGGTTTGCGCCGAGGTTTGCGTGCCTGACACCGCGACGGTCAGCCTCGCCCTGCCGGTGGTGGCGGGCAACCTGTCCCCCGACCCGGTTTGGAGCGCGAGAATTGCGCAAACCCTGGCCGCCGCGCCTAAGTCGGGTGGCCTTGCCGCCGTGTTCACGACGGCGGGGGGCGTGTTGAAACTGGCGATCAGCGGTGCGGCGCTCGCGGGCGCCGCTGACATGGATGCCTATTTCTATCCGTTTGACGGCGCCCTGATCGACCATGCCAAACCCCAAGCCGTCGAGCGCGGACCGGGTGGCATGACCCTCACGCTTACGGCCGGATCGGCCTTTGCGAAAGGCCCCGGGCCGGCGGCGGCGGGCGGCGTTTTGACGGTGGACGGCAAGGCGTATGAAATCGCCGCCAAGCCCGGCGCCTTGCCCGCTGCGGCAGGGGGGCTTGGCGCCCCCCATAGCGGCGCGGGCGGATTGGGCTTGGCGCTCGCCACCTTGTTCGCCTTCCTGGGCGGCGTCATTCTCAATCTGATGCCGTGCGTATTTCCGATCCTGTCGATGAAGGCGGTCGCCCTGACGACACACCGCGACGATCCCGCGAATTTGCGGCGCCAGGCTCTCGCCTTTCTCGCCGGGGTTCTTGCGACCTTCGTCGCCTTGGCCGCGGTACTGATCGCGGCGCGGGCGGCCGGAACCGCCGTCGGATGGGGGTTTCAGCTGCAGTCGCCCGCGGTCGTCGCCGTTCTCGCCTTGGTGATGCTGGCCGCCGCCCTCAATTTGTCCGGCCTATTCGAAATCGGAACGTCGGCGCAGGGATTGGGAGCGGGCCTAGCCGCGCGAGGCGGTGCGATTGGATCGGTGATGACGGGCGTCTTGGCGGTCGTCGTCGCCGCGCCGTGCACGGCCCCCTTCATGGGTCCGGCGCTTGGCTTCGCCTTAACTCAGAGCGCCGTGACGGCATTGCTGGTGTTCGTCGCGCTCGGCCTGGGGTTCGCCGCGCCCTTTATCCTCTTGGCGTTTAGTCCGGGCCTGCTTCGTCGGTTGCCCAAGCCCGGCGCGTGGATGGACCTTTTCCGCAAAGCGATGGCCTTTCCGATGTATGCCGCCGCCGCTTGGCTGATTTGGGTTATCGCGCAGCAGACGGACTCCGAAGGATTGGCCCGGGTCCTAGCCGCCGCCGTGGTTTTGGCTCTCGCGGCTTGGCTCTATGGTTTGGCGCGGTATCGACAAGGTTTGGCCAAACCGACCGCGCTCGCCTTCGCCTTCGCCGCCGGTGCGGCGGCGACGGCGATCGGTCTAGTCGGCGCCCGCCCGTTTGCGCCGCCACCGCATCGCACGGGCGCGGTCGCTTTCTCGGACGCGCTGGCATCGCGACCCTGGAGCCCCGAAACCCTTGCAGCTCTTCGCGCGCAAGGCAGACCGATGTTCGTCAACTTCACCGCCGCTTGGTGCGTCACCTGCCAGGTGAACGAACGCGTGGCCTTTTCCAGCCCGACCGTCGCCGCCGCCTTCAAGCGCAGCGGCACGGTATATCTTGTCGCCGACTGGACCAACCGCGACGGGGCCATCGCCAAAGCTCTGGCCGAGCAGGGCCGCATCGGCGTGCCGCTTTATCTGGTCTATCCCGCCAAGGGCGGCCCGCCACGGGTTCTTCCGCAATTGCTGACACCCGCTATCGTGGTGGAGGCGCTTGACCCCTAGAGAAGGCGCGCGCGGAAACAAGGCAGGGCGCATTCTCTACGGCTCGCGACTATTTCATTGGGTGAGGGCTTGAGTGGCGACGCACTACGCGCCAGATCGCGTCGCGGCGAATCCAGACATCCGTAACGTAAAAATTCTCCCTGATGGCATGGCCGTCGAACACGATGTCCCACCAGCCTTCGACAGTCGCCAGGGCGGTATCGCCAAATAATTGCACTGACGTTGTATCTGTCGTGAAATCGTTGAACGTGATGGTGGGCGCCGTCGCGAGCCATTGCGCCCGATTGACCGCGGTCACGCCGGTCGATCGAATACCGACCAATTGAAACTCCAGCGCGAGCAAGGTCTCGAGCGTTGTCTGGTCCCGAGCAATCAGCGCCGCGGTCCAGCGCGCTTCGAGCGCTGAAATCGCCGCCGCCTCTCCGCTCATCCGCAATGAAACAGCCAAGGTCGCACCCTATTTTCGGAGGATTGATGCAATGTGCGCGTGGGCGCCGTCGTCGCCATCGCCAAGTAAACCACAAGACCGGCACTTCACATCGCGTACCATGGCCTTGTCCTCGATTGACGCTAAGCGGCGAAACGCTTCGCGAGGCCGGCTAACCCGGCATCGATCAACGGGTCGGCTTTGGCCTCGGCGATCCGCGAGGTTAACACCGCTTCGGCAGCCATGGCGGCCATGTCGGCGGCGGCGGCTTTGACTTCGGAGGCGGCCTGCGCTTCGGCGATGGCGATCTTGCGGACCGCCAGTTCACCGCGACGCTTGATATCTTCGTCCAGCTTGATCGCTGCTTCGGCGCGCATCCGCTCGGCGTCGGCATGGGCGGCTTTCAGCATTTCCGCGGCCGCCTTTTCGGTGTCGGCGCGCTGCGCCTTGACTTGCGCGAGCAAGGATTCGGCTTCAGCGTGCAAGCGAGCCGCCTCGTCCAGTTGCGCCTGAACCTTGGCCCCGGCGGCATCCAACG
>JANXWN010000273.1 GCA_025351125.1 Caulobacteraceae bacterium
TGGGCGCCCCGTGGACGGCGGGTGCGGGCTCGCTCGTGGCGCTGCTCTCCCTCGTCGGTGGTGCCGAGGGCGCAGCGGAGCTCCGGGTGGCGTGCGCGCGATCGAGGTCGACGATGCGCTGCTCCTCCTCGAGCGCTTGAATGCGCCCCTCGATGGCCGGTCGATCGCGGTCCTCGGGAGCCAGCCGCAAGTAAGCGCGCAGCTCCTCCGCAGCGTCGTGCGGGCGTTCGAGCCCGGCCAGCGCGCTGGCGATGTTGAACAGGAGCTCGGGTCTCTGCGACAGGCGGAAGGCGCGCTTGAACGCCTCGTACGCGGCAGCATAGTCGTGTCGCTCGTAGGCGAGCTTCCCCGTCGCGTACTGCTGTCGCGCCTCGACATCGCGGTCGCCCCAGCGGGCGAGATCGAGCGCCAGACGCGTCAAGTCGGTTTCGAGGATTTCCGGACGGTCGAACGCGATCAGCCCCCGCGTTTCCGCCTCGTCCCACAGGCGATAGCAGACACCCGGCGCCGTGCGCCCGGCCCGACCGCGCCGTTGGTCGGCGCCGGCGCGCGTTACGCGCACGGTCGCCAAACGGGTCAATCCGCTGCCCGCGTCATAGCGCGGCACGCGCGCGAGACCGGCGTCGATCACGGTCGTCACCCCGTCGATGGTCAAGCTGGTCTGGGCAATGGACGTGGCCAAAACCACCTTGCGTCGGCCCGGCGGCGAGGGACGCAACGCCAAATCCTGATCGGCCCCCTCCAAAGCGCCGTAGAGCGGCGCGATGTCGACCGACGCATCGCCGGTCGCCGCGCGCAACCGCTCCGCGACCCGCAGGATTTCGCCCTGCCCGGGTAAGAAAACCAACACGTTTCCCGACTCGCGTTCAAGAGCGACGCGGACAGCTTTGACCGTCTGGTCTTCGACCCGCGCGGCTTGGTGGCGACACAGATAGCGGGTCTGCACCGGATAAATCCTACCCTGGCTTTCGATCACCGGCGCGTCGCCCAGCAGCCGGGAGATCGCCGCGCCGTCGAGGGTGGCGGACATCACCAGTAGCCGCAGATCGTCGCGCAATTGCGCTTGCGCGTCGCGCGCGAACGCCAAGCCCAGGTCGCCGTCCAGACTGCGCTCGTGAAACTCGTCGAAGATCACGCCGGCCACGCCGTCTAGGCCCGGATCGTCGAGGATCATGCGGGTGAACACCCCTTCGGTAACCACCTCGATCCGCGTGCGCGGCGACACCCGCGTATCCATCCGCACCCGGTAACCGACGGTGTCCCCCACCGCCTCGCCCAACGTCGCGGCCATCCGCGCGGCGGCGGCGCGCGCGGCGAGGCGTCGCGGGGCGAGCATGATCAGCTTGCCGTGGCCAACCCAAGTCTCGTCCACCAACGCGAGCGGAACCACCGTCGTCTTCCCGGCCCCCGGCGGCGCGACCAGCACGGCACAGGCGTTGAACGCTAAGGCGGACTTCAATGTCGGAACGGCTTGATGGATGGGAAGCATTTACGGGTATCTAACTTGCGTCTTACCCCGACGCGCGCTCATGAGGTTTCGTTTGTAAGGCTCGGATAGCGCGGCCACGGCTACGCGGATCACTCTTGCGACCGCGTCGCGAGCGCCGCACCCTCTGAGCTGGGCTTAGGTCCGACGATCGATTTTACGCCTTGCTTTCACGTCCCAATTTCGAATGGCTCATTCCGTAAACGAAATACACCACAATTCCGATCGCCAGATAAATCAGGAAAAAGTTGCGTGTCGCCGGCGTCGCCATCAGGCTCATCAACAAAACCGCGCACATGATCGCTCCGGCGACAGGTACAAAGGGAAAGAGAGGCGTGCGAAACGGACGCGCGAGATGCGGGTGGGATATCCGCAGATAAACAACCGTAACGCAAACCAAAGCGAAGGCGGCCAGCGAGCCGACGTTGGTCAGGTCCGATAGCGCGTCCAATGACATAAACCCGGACGCCGACGCCGCTGCAATGCCGACAATGATGGTGTTGATCCACGGCGTCTTAAACGTCTTATGCACGCGCGCCAGAGATGTCGGCAGCAGACCGTCGCGCGACATTGTATAGAAAATACGGGTCTGACCATACATCAACACCAGCATAACGCTGGACAAGCCGGCGATTGCGCCAATTTTTACCAAAATCGCGAACCACGGCATGCCCAATTGATTGACCGCCGTGGCAATCGGGGCGGGATTATTCAGGGATGAGTAAGGCACGATGCCCACCAAAACCGCTGACGTCAGGATGTACAGAATAGTGCAGATTACCAGAGCGCCGATGATGCCGATCGGCATGTCCTTGCCCGGATTTCGCGATTCCGCGCCCGCGGTGGAAACCGCCTCGAATCCCAAATAGGCGAAAAAGATGATTGCCGCCGCGTGGATTACGCCGCCGACGCCGTAGCGCGTCGTGCTCGAGCCGGTGATAACTTCCCACAGCGCACGACCGATCTGGTGGCCTAAGTCCATAGGCGTGCCAGGCGGCTGCGCGGGTATTTGTGCCGGCACCATGGGTGACCACAAGGCGGGATGGACATGTTGCGAGCCGATGACGATAAAGGCGATGACGACGGTCAACTTGATAGCCACGATGATATTGTTAACGGTAGCCGACTCGCTGACGCCGCGAACGAGCAGGAGGGTCATGACGGTGATGATGGCGATGGCCGGCAGATTGACGATGCCGGTTCCGATTACGGCGCCCGCTTCATTCGTAACCGGTACACCGGGCGCGGCGGTTAAGGCCGGCGAGATATAGAGATGCAAATCATGCTGCAGCAGGCTGATGAAATAACCGGACCATCCCACGGCCACGACGGACGCCGCCAAGCCGTATTCCAGCAGCAATAATAATCCCATAACCCAGGCCGCGATCTCGCCCATCGACGCGTAAGTGTAGGAGTAGGCGGAACCCGATACGGGCAAGGCCGATGCGAGTTCGGCGTAACAGAGCGCAACCAAGCCACACAAGGTGCCGGTGATCACAAACGATATCATGATGGCCGGACCGGCCCACTGCGCCGCCGCGTGGCCTGTTAGCACGAAGATGCCGGTGCCGATGACGCAGCCAATGCCCAGCAAAACGAGGTTGAGCGCCCCTAGCGAGCGTTTCAGTTCGCCATGTTCGAGCTCGGATTGGATCTGCCCAACCGACTTGCGCTGGAACATTCGAGCCAGGCCCACCGCCGGAACACTCGCCATCGCTTACTTCCTCAAACCCACCCCCGGTCACTCCGCCGAGTCACCTGGACGCTAACCCGTCAATGACGATCGGGCAATGCCGCCATTTCCAATGCCTTATCCTCGTTGGCGCGTTTGATCAGGTAGGCGCGGATGCTTTCGGCGTCGGCGGCCGAGATGTCGGCGGCGAACGAAACCATGCCTTGGTTTTTATAAACGCCCTCCAGCACGATCTTCTTAAAATTCGCCGCGCTATTGATCATGCCGCTGTGACGCAAATCTGGATTGAGACCGCCCGCAACGGCGGCGTCGCCATGGCAAACGCTGCAATAGCGGCCAAAAAGTTCGCCCCCCGCGCTGGAAACTGTGATCGCCGCGGTAACCGGCGGGGGGTCGAACGGCATGGCTTTCAACGGCGGCGGCGGCGGCAATTTCCCAGTACCGCCGATTTTGTAGACCAATAAGCGACTGATATTGCGCGTGCTTCCTGATTTATTCGCTAAGACCCCCGTGGCGATATCCCACACGCCGCCCCAGCCGGCCAACACCGCAACGTATTGTTCGCCGTCAATGGAATAGGTCATCGGCGCCGCGATGACACCGGTTTGCACCGGCACGGACCAGAGTTTTTTGCCCGCATCGGCGGAAAAGGCTTCGAAGTCGCCGGCCGCCGTGCCTTCGAACACCAAATTGCCGGCGGTGGCTAAGATGCCGCCGTTGGACGGGCCGATGTGCGAAACCCGCCACGCCGCCTTTTGCTTGACCGGATCCCAAGCGATCAGCGAACCGGTGGTGGCTGCCGCGGCGGCGGCGCGTATCTTGGTGTCGGCGGGCATTGAGACGAGACCCGGATCCATCGCGGTATTGAAGCCTTCAGGCTTGGGCGTCCAGCCTTTCGGAGCCGCGGCATAAGGAAATCCGGACTCGTTGGCGGGAATATAGACAAGGCTGGTCTTCGGGCTGAA
>JANXWN010000285.1 GCA_025351125.1 Caulobacteraceae bacterium
GGAACAAACAAAGAACAATTCTGTGGCTTTGTCTAGGGCCTTTGTTCGGTCTATGACCGCGCGGTTGCAATCGGGGATTATCGTGGTGTGAGTCAGGCGCGCGTGCTTCTCATTGTCGGCGGCGGGATCGCCGCCTACAAAGCGTTGGAACTGACGCGTCTATTGCGCGCGGCGGACGTCGCGGTGCGTCCGATCCTGACCGCCGCCGGCGCTCAATTCGTCACGCCGCTGTCGCTCGCCGCCTTGTCCCAAGACGAGGTGCGCGGTGATCTGTTCGCCCTCGACGAATCCAAAATGGGTCATATCGAATTGTCGCGCTCGGCCGATCTGATTGTCGTCGTTCCGGCGACGGCCGACCTGATGGCCAAGGCGGCGCACGGGCTGGCGGACGACCTAGCCTCCACGACCTTATTGGCCACCGATAAAGCGGTGCTCATGGCCCCGGCGATGAATGTGCGCATGTGGGGCCACCCGGCGACGCGGCGCAATCTAGCGACGCTGCGGGCCGATGGAGTCGTCTTCGTCGGCCCGGACGAGGGGGCGATGGCCTGCGACGAATTTGGCCCCGGTCGGCTTGCTTCTCCCGAAGCGATCTTCGATGCGGTCATGGCGATGTTGCCGTCACACGCGGGGCCGTTAGCTGGTCGGCACGTTCTGGTCACCGCGGGACCCACCGCCGAGCCGATCGATCCGGTGCGGATGCTGACCAACCGATCAAGCGGCAAACAGGGTTTCGCGATAGCCGCCGCCGTGGCCGATCTGGGAGCGCGCGTGACGCTGATATCCGGGCCGGTGGCCTTGCCCACGCCGCGCGGGGTGGGCCGCGTCGATGTCGAGACGGCGATCCAGATGCAGGCGGCTTGCGCGGCGGCGCTACCGGCCGACGCGGCGGTGTGCGTGGCGGCGGTGTCCGATTGGCGACCCGGCGCCGCCTTTAAGGTCAAGCTTAAAAAGGGCCATGCCGGCCCGCCTGTCGTAACGCTGGTGGAGAACCCCGACATTCTCGCGGGGTTGGCGGCCACGGGACCGCGGCGCCCCAAATTGGTAGTCGGGTTCGCGGCCGAAACCAATGACTTGGAAACGAACGCCCGCGCCAAGTTGTCGCGCAAAGGCTGCGATTGGATTATCGCCAACGATGTCGGCGGCGGCGCTGTGATGGGCGCCAACGAGAACGAAGTATTGTTCATCACGCGCGAGGGCCTCGAGCGCTGGGCAAAAAGCTCGAAGACCGAAATCGCGCGGCGCATCGCTCAGAAAATCGCCCAGGTTCTGACTTGATCGACCCGATCCGCATCCTGCGCCTGGTCCACGCCGAGGGGTTACCGCTGCCTGCTTACGAAACCGTCGGCGCGGCGGGCATGGATCTGCGAGCCGCCGTGCCTGCCGATTCGCCGGTGGTGATAGCAGCCGGCGAACGCGCCGCCCTGCCGACCGGGTTCGCCATTGCATTACCGATGGGATTCGAGGCGCAAATTCGACCGCGCTCCGGCCTAGCGTTGAAAAGCGGCGTCGCGCCCTTGAACACACCCGGCACCATCGACGCCGATTATCGTGGTGAAATCAAAGTTATCCTGATGAATCACAGCCGCGACGCGTTCACCATTCGCCGCGGCGATCGCATCGCGCAAATGGTCGTCGCCCCGCTGGTCCAGGCGACCTGGACCGAAGTTGACAGATTAGACGACACCGCGCGCGGGCAAGGCGGCTTTGGATCGACCGGAGCCGTCTAGGACGGTTTTTAGGTTCTTTGTTCGCTGGCTATGAGCAATATCAGCGAAGCCGACAAAGAGGCGCCCGCCCCTTACCGCTCGGCTGACGCCGAGTCGCTTCTCCCGGAAGGGGGAAAAGAGGGGAATACCTGACGTCTTTGCGCGATGGCTGGGGGAAATGTCGGCCCGTCGCTCCATCGCCCTAGCCCCTAAATCCCAACACATCCAGCATGTCGTACAGCCCCGGCGGCTTACCCGGCAGCCATAAAGCGGCTTGCAGGGCGCCTTTGGCGAACAAGCCGCGGTCGCGGGCGGAATGCGACAGGGTGAGGATCTCGTCTTCGGCCGCGAAAATGACGCTGTGTTCGCCGACAATTCCGCCGCCACGCACCACCGAAAAGCCGATGGCGCCCTCGGGGCGTGGGCCGGTACGGCCGTCTCGGGCGGGAACGGTGATGTCGGCAAGGATCTCACCGCGGCCGCGCGCGGCGGCCTCGGCCAACGACAACGCGGTGCCGGAGGGCGCATCAACCTTGCGGCGGTGATGCGCTTCGGTGATCTCGATGTCCCAATCGAGCCGATTCAGACGACGGGCCGTCTGTTCGACGAGGCCGGCCAAAACGTTGACGCCGAGCGAAAAATTGCCCGACCGGACGATGGCGATGGACCTGGCGGCCGCCGCAATCGCCGCCTCTTCGGCGGCGGAAGAGCCGGTTGTACCGATAACGAGGGCCGGTCCGCCTTGCGCGGCCGCCCGCGTCGAGAGGGCGGTGGACCCGGCCGGACTGGAGAAATCTATGATCACCGCGCAGGCGGCCAGAACCTCGGGCGTCGGCCCCGGTCGACCGAATTGCGCGGCGAGGTTGAGATCGGGATGCGCGTTCACGGCCCCGACAATGGCTTGACCCATCCGCCCAAGCGCGCCGAAAACGCCGATGTTCAAGGGACGGGGCACGGGCAGGATCCTTAGGGCTTCCGCCCTCCCCTTGATTGGGAGGGCGAGTCGCGCGGCGCGGACTGCGCTTCGCTTCGTCTCGACCCTCCCCATAAAGGGGAGGGAGGGCCAAGTCATCCGGTTGTGACGATCGGCGGCTACCGTTACGGTGAGCGCCCGCGCCGCCATGCAAGATACGAAACCACGATGAACGATTCCGAAAAGCAAACCTTCACCGACGAAGAGGCGCTGGCGTTTCACAAATATCCGCGGCCCGGTAAGATCGCCATCGCCGCGACCAAGCCGATGGCGACGCAGCGTGATTTGTCGTTGGCGTATTCGCCGGGCGTGGCCGTTCCGGTGCTGGCGATCGCCGAGGATCCGGGCCGCGCCTATGAACTGACCGCCAAGGGCAATCTGGTCGCGGTCATTTCCAACGGCACCGCGATCCTCGGGCTCGGCAATTTGGGCGCGCTGGCGTCGAAGCCGGTGATGGAAGGCAAGGCGGTGCTGTTCAAGCGCTTCGCCGACGTCGATTCGATCGACATCGAGGTCGACACCGAAGACGCGCAGAAGTTCATCGACGCCGTGTCGCTGCTCGGCCCAAGCTTCGGCGGCATC
>JANXWN010000289.1 GCA_025351125.1 Caulobacteraceae bacterium
CGGGCGCATCGCGTAACGGTCGCACCAAAATGGGTTGGATCACGCCCCGCTCGCGAATCGACTCGGCCAGTTCGTCGAGGGATTCGCGGGCAAACTCGCGGCGTGGCTGCTCGGGATTGCGCCGAATGGTTTCGATGGGCAAATCCAAAGCACCCGAGGCCTCCCGCGCCTCCGGCATCGTCGCCGTCCGCGCCTCGTCAAGCAAGGCCGATATGCCGCGGCCCAATCCCCGGCGACCTTCCGCCATTGTCATCCTCCTTAAACGCTTTCCACGCTGGTGCGGCGCGCCTGCCGTTCACGCGCGATCACTTCCTTGGCCAATTGCAAATAGGCTTGGCTGCCGGCGCATCTCAAATCGTAAATCAGAGCCGGTTTGCCAAATGACGGCGCCTCGGAGACCCGTACATTGCGCGGAATCACCGTCTGATAAACCATATCGCCAAAATGTCGGCGCACGTCCTTCGCCACGTGCGCCGACAATCCGCTGCGGCGATCAAACATAGTCAGCACGACACCCTGAAGCTCAAGCCCCGGATTAAGCGTCACCCGCACCCGCTCGATGGTGCGCAGCAAGTGCGTCAGCCCCTCCAAAGCAAAGAATTCACATTGCAGAGGCACGAAGACAGCGTCCGCCGCCGCCATGGCGTTGAGCGTCAGCAGATTGAGCGACGGCGGGCAATCGATCAGCACGTAATCGCAGTTTCCGGCGGCGCGGACGGTATCGAGCGCGTCCTTCAATTTGAACGTGCGGCGCGGATGCTGCGATAGCTCCAGTTCCACCCCGGCCAAATCCGGGTCGGACGCAACAAGCGACAAGCCGGGCACAAGCGTCGGAATGACCGCCTCGGCGATCGGATAATTTTCCATCAGGACATCATAAAGAGTGCGCTTACGCAGGGCCGCCGGCACGCCAAGGCCGGTTGAGGCATTGCCCTGCGGATCGGAGTCGATGAGCAAGACCCGCTCCCCCACAGCCGCTAGGGCCGTGCCGAGGTTGATCGCGGTTGTGGTTTTCCCCACGCCGCCTTTCTGATTGGCGACGGCCATCACCCGCATGTCGTGCGCCTCTTCGTCATAACCACCGGTTTTGCCGCCGCGATGCGGGGTATCGCCACCAAGCGACCGCGCGGGTCGCTCAAACTATCGCGGAGATTCGGCTCGAACCGCCAGCGTTTTCGCGCCGCGACGATTTCGGATTGAACGTCAGCCCCTTTTAAAAATAGACCGCGCGCGCCGCGGTCGAAAAACGATTGCGAAAAGCCCAAGAGTCGCTCTAAAGGCGCGCAGGCGCGGGCGGTGACCACATCGACCGATAGTTTTAGCGACTCGGCGCGAGCGTTGTGCACCGTCGCCGGCAAATCCAGCCGCACTACCACCTCGCTTAGAAAGCGGCATCGCTTCAGCATACTCTCCACCAAATGCACCCGGGCGTCCGGCCGGCCTTTGAGCAAAATCGCCAAAATTATCCCAGGCAGGCCCGCGCCCGACCCCAGGTCGGCCCATACCGTCGCCTCGCGCTCGAACCACAGCAGCTGCGCGCTGTCGACGAAATGCCGGGACCAGAAATCGTCCAGGGTTGAGGCCCCGACAAGCTTGAGCGACGCATTGGCGGTCAGCAACATGTCGTGGTACCGCGCGACGTCGGCCAGCCGCCCCGGCGTCGCCCCCACCACGTCCGCAAACTCAGGCGGCGCAACGAAGCGCTCAAGCGGCGCGACGGCGGACATGCGATAAAAGGGCGGTGATGGCGCCAGGGGTGACGCCCTCGATCCGCGCCGCTTGGCCCAGGGTGCGCGGGCGAACGGTGCTAAGTTTCTCGCGCACCTCGTGCGACAACCCACCCATGGCGAGGTAGTCAAGATCCGCGGGGAGGGCCAAGCCTTCATCACGCCGGAACAGGGCGACATCCGCGTCCTGGCGGTCCAGATAGCCGTGATACGCAGAGTCGATCTCTATTTGCTCACGCGCAAACGCCGGCCAAGCTCTGATCTGCGGCCAAATTCGCGCCAAATCGTCAAATCCAATGCTCGGAAAGGCGAGCAATTGCGTGACGTCGCGCCTTTGTCCGTCGGCTCCCACTTTCAGCCCTGCCTTCGCCGCCGCCGAGGGGGTCAAGGTCAAGGACGCCGCTTCCCCGCGGGCCTGCGTCAACGCCGCCGCCTTCGCCGCCCACGCCTGCCTGCGCTTCACTCCCACGCACCCAACACCGTCCGCGCGTGTCGTTAGCCTTTGATCGGCGTTGTCGGCGCGCAGGCGCAAGCGAAATTCCGCTCGGCTGGTGAACATTCGATAGGGCTCCGTCACGCCGCGCGTCACCAAGTCATCAACCATAACGCCGATATAAGCTTCGTCGCGGCCGAGCGTGACGCCGTCCTCGCCGCCGGCGAAGCGCGCGGCATTCAGTCCCGCCATCAGCCCTTGCGCCCCGGCCTCCTCGTACCCGGTCGTGCCATTGATCTGACCGGCAAGATAAAGACCCGCCAAACGCTTGACGCCGAGGCTCGGGTTCAGCTCGCGTGGATCGACATAATCGTATTCGATAGCGTAGCCGTGCCGCATGACTTGCACCTCCTCGAGCCCAGGAATGGTGCGCAAAAATGCGTCCTGCGTCGCCGCGGAGAGCGATGTCGATATGCCGTTGGGATAGACCGTCGGATCGTCCAACCCCTCCGGTTCCAGAAAAATTTGGTGACCGTCGCGATCGGGAAAACGCACCACCTTATCCTCGATGGATGGGCAATAGCGCGGTCCACGCCCCGCCAGCTTTCCGCCATAGACAGCGGATTCAGCAAGGCGCCCGCCGATGATCTTGTGCGTTTCGGCGGTCGTCGCCGTCACGCCACAGGCGATCTGTCGGGTCACAATTTTATCGGTCAGAAACGAAAACGGGATCGGCGGCGTATCACCTTCCTGCATGGCCAAGCCGGCCCAATCGATTGTCCGACCATCTAGACGCGGCGGGGTGCCGGTCTTCAAGCGACCCATTGTCATACCCAGGCCATAGAGGCGCGACGCCAGCGCAATCGACGGCGCGTCGCCCTCCCGACCCGCCCCCATCCGCTCGTCGCCGCGATGAATCACGCCGTTTAAAAATGTCCCTGTCGTCAGCACCACCGCGGCGGCGCGATATTGTTCGCCGCTCGCCCCGACCACCCCGACCACCCGCTCGCCGTCGACCACGAGGTCTTCCGCAGCGTCGGCGCGCGGGTGCAAATTTGGCTGAAAGATCAAGAGGCCAAACATGGCCTTGCGATACAACGCACGGTCAATTTGCGCGCGTGGGCCGCGCACCGCCGGCCCGCGCGACGCGTTCAGCATGCGAAACTGAATTCCCGCCGCATCAGCGGCGCGGCCCATCAAGCCGTCCATGGCGTCGATCTCGCGGACCAGATGGCCCTTTCCCAAGCCGCCGATCGCCGGGTTGCATGACATCTCCCCGATCGTGTGCAGCTTATGCGTCAAAAGCAGCGTCCGCGCGCCGGTCCGCGCCGACGCGGCGGCGGCCTCACATCCTGCGTGTCCGCCGCCGATGACGATCACGTCCCACGTTTTACTGGAGGGTGTTGGCAAAATCGAAGGTCTCGCGAGCGCGTGAGCGGCGTCTATAGCGCGGGGGCGCCAGATGGTCGAGCCGCGTTGGACGATCAACGATCCCCGTCGCGTTGTTTCACGTGAAACAGGCCATCACTTGCCGATGCAAAACGTCGCGAACAGGCCATCCAAAACGTCCTCCACACCCACTCGTCCGGTAATCCGCTCAAGCGCGCGCGCGGCCAGACGGACGTCTTCAGCCGCAAGCTCGGGTTGAGGTAGGTTCGAAAGTGCACGGCTCAGGTCAGCGCGGGCCAACGTCAGTTGCGTGACGTGACGCGCCCGCGTGGCCGCGGGAAATTCGGCGCCCCCCGAGGCGTCCACGACGCGCGCCTGAAGACCATCCAAGACCTTGGCCCCTCGGTCCAAATTCACCGCAATATCGATCGTCTCCAACCCGTTTATCGCACAAAAGCTTCGCGCCTCCGCACCGTCGCCGCTTTCCGCCAAATCCATTTTATTGAATACGCCAATATCGCCGACGCGAACCAGAGGCGTCGAAGCGCGCCAGCCGCCGTCAGAGGCGGCGCGATCAATCACCCAAAGCCGCAAATCAGCGTCATCGGCCCAAGCCCGCGCGCGACGAATGCCTTCGACTTCGATCTCGTCGCGCCCTGTGCGCAAACCCGCCGTGTCGGCCAAAATCACGCGGTATCCGGCTACGGTGAGGTGGGTTTCGATTATGTCGCGCGTCGTTCCCGGCGTCGACGTGACGATGGCGCCGTCGTGATCGGAAAGTGCGTTGAAAAGACTACTCTTTCCGGCATTTGGCGCGCCAATGATGGCCACGCGGTAGCCGTCACGCACCCGCAGGCCGCTTTGCGCCCGCGCGAGGGCCTCGTCGACCTCGGCGCGCAATTGCTCAACCTTCGCGCCTGCTTCCGCAACCACCTCAGGTGGCAAATCCTCGTCGGGAAAATCGACTGCGGCCTCCAGCCGCACCAAAACTTCCACCATCCGCGATCGCCAGTCTTCGTGGCGCCGACTGAGAGCGCCGCCCAACTGCTCCAGGGCTTGCCGAGCCTGGCGCGTGGTTTCCGCCTCGACTAAATCGGCGACGGCTTCGGCTTGTCCCAAGTCGAGCTTGCCGTTTTCGAATGCTCGCCGCGTAAATTCGCCCGGTTGCGCGAGCCGGAGACCCTCGGCTATCAGAGCCCGGGTGACGCCATCGATGACCGCCGCGCCGCCGTGAAGGCTCAGCTCGGCGCAGTCTTCGCCCGTATAGCTATCTGGTCCCGGGAACCAAAGCACTAGCGCCTGATCGAGCACCGTTCCATCACTATCCCGCAACCTCCGCACCGTCGCCCGACGCGGCTTGGGGGGGCTTCCGCTCAGGGCGCGTAGAGCCGTCAAGGCGTCAGGGCCCGATAGTCGCAACACCGCGACGGCGGCGCGCCCCGGCGCCGTCGCCAGAGCAAAGATGGTGTCGGTCATCCCCCCTTTGGCGTCGCCGCCGCCGCCATCGCCGAAGTCATCAGCTTGCGAAACTGGTCGGTGGCCTGACCGCCGAAGCTCATCCAAGACTTCATCAACTCATCGGGCGCCGTCATCGCCACACCGGCGTCGATGCGCGATTTCATTTCTTCGACCAGATGATTGTTCAGCCCTTCGAGATCCGGCAGACCCAAGAACGAACGCGCCTCCTTAGGCGTGCAATCTACCTCGAGCTTTACCTTCATCACGACGGCTCCAACGCATTAGGTATTCATCGACTGGAAGAAGTCGGCATTGTTCTTGGCATTACGCAGCTTATCGAGCAAGAATTCGATCGCATCCTGCGGGCCCATCGGATTGAGAATCCGACGCAGAACGAAGGTCTTTTGCAGCTGATCCTTCGGGGTGATCAGTTCTTCCTTGCGGGTGCCCGATTTGAGCACGTCAATGGCCGGATAGATCCGCTTGTCGGCGACCTTACGGTCCAGGATGATTTCCGAATTACCCGTGCCCTTGAACTCTTCGAAAATCACTTCGTCCATCCGGCTGCCGGTATCGATCAGAGCCGTGGCGATGATGGTCAGCGAGCCGCCCTCTTCGATATTTCGCGCGGCGCCGAAGAAGCGCTTCGGCTTTTGCAGCGCATTGGCGTCCACGCCGCCGGTCAACACTTTGCCCGATGACGGTACGGTCGTATTGTAGGCGCGCCCCAGCCGGGTGACGGAGTCGAGCAGGATCACCACGTCGCGCTTGTGCTCCACCAAGCGTTTAGCTTTTTCTATTACCATTTCAGCAACTTGCACGTGTCGGACGGCGGGCTCGTCGAAGGTGGAGGAAATCACTTCGCCGCGCACGGTGCGTTGCATGTCGGTGACTTCTTCGGGCCGTTCATCGATCAAAAGCACGATGAGATAGGAATTGGGGTGATTGGCGGCAATCGACTTGGCGATATTCTGCAGCATTACCGTCTTACCCACGCGCGGCGGAGCGACGATCAAACAGCGCTGACCCTTACCCAACGGCGCGACGATGTCGATCACTCGCCCCGAGCGGTCTTTCAACGTCGGATCGTCGATCTCCATCGTCATCCGCTCTTCGGGATAGAGCGGCGTGAGGTTGTCGAAATGCACCTTGTGGCGCACGTTCTCCGGGTTTTCGAAATTGACCAGATCGACCTTTACCAGGGCGAAATAGCGCTCGCCCTCGCGCGGCGCGCGAATGCCGCCATCAACGGTATCGCCCGTGCGTAGACCGAATTTGCGAATTTGCGAGGGACTCACATAGATGTCGTCGGGGCCCGGCAGGTAATTGGCTTCCGGGCTCCGCAGGAACCCGAACCCATCCTGCACAACGTCCAACGTGCCGGAGCCGAAAATCTCAACGCCCTCTTCGGCTGACGCCTTGAGGATGGCGAACATCATGTCCTGTTTGCGCATCGCGTTGGCGTTTTCGATGTCGAACTGCTCGGCGAAAGCAAGCAGGTCGGCGGGCGACTTTTCCTTGAGTTCCTGCAGGGACATGCGGGTGATGCCCATGGCGGTGACGGTTTTGCCCGCTTCGGTGGGCTCGTTCGCCTCGTCGACAGCCGCATTATCAGGGGCCGACGCCGGGTCGGTTTCAATGTCCAGTGTGTCTGACATGGATATTCTAATCTCTTGAAAATCGGAGAGGTCCGGGCGGAAGTTCGGCCGGATCAGGCTGCCGCCGGCGCGGACGATCTTAATGAGCGCGGCGGCTATGGTTTAGTCGGGGGAGAACCGCGCTCTGCCCCTTTTGAGGCGGCGCCGTCCTAACGAGGCGGGATCGCGCGGCTAATCACCGCGCGCTATTCTTATCGGACCACAACGGGAAACGGAGGTCAAGGGTCCGTGGAATCCGATCGAGAGCTGATCGCTCATACGCGGCGCGCGAGTTTCACCCGGCAAATTTCGTTGTCACCGATAAGACGATCACGATAGCGGCGATAAACGGTAGCTCGTTGGACATGCGCCAGAAGCGTTTGGAGCGGTCGCGGCCGCCGGCGGCGAAGGCCTTGCGGGCGGTGGCGAGGAAGTGGTGCCACCAAAGCAGGAAGGCGACGCCGCACAGCTTCACGAGCATCCACGGGGTTTTGAGGATGGCATAACCGTCCTGCCAAACCAGCACGCCACCGAGAATCACGACGGCGACCATCGCTGGGTTCATAATGATGCGTAGAAGTTTTCGCTCCATAACCTGAAAAGTTTCGTCCATCTCTGAGCCGGCGGCCGCCCCGGTATGGTAGGCGAACAGACGTGGTAGGTAGAGTAGACCCGACATCCAGGCGATCACGGCGAGAATGTGCAGGCCCAGAACGATATTGTGGATCATGGCCGGCTTCCCTCTCCCGGAGGAGAACAACCGGGGCGGGCACCGCACTGTGTCAAGCGCCCCGGACACGTGACGCCGTCTGGCCCCGTGCCGCCGCGGGTCAAGGCCCGTGTCACCGCGCCGGCCAAGCCGTCGATAAACGGTGTTAGCACACCGACCGCCGGCGCGCGCAGATAGGTCCTGACACCTAAGCTGTGCGCCAGTTCGGCGTAATCCCTATCGAGCTCTACAAGCGTTTCAATGTGCTCCGATACGAAAGCGACGGGGTCGAGCAACACGCCGACCCCGTCTCGCGCCGCCGCAGCGATGGCGTCCGGCGTCGAGGGCCCGATCCACTTGAGCGGACCAACCCGGCTCTGGTAGCAGATTTCCCAATCCCATTTAACGCTCGGGTCGCGTTCGGCCAATTTGACGGCGATGGCGGCGCAATTTTGCTCGATCTGCCACTGATAGGGATCACCGCTTGCCGCGATTTTTTGCGGCAGGCCGTGAGCGGAAAACAACAGCCTTACGTTCGGGCGTCCCCCAGCCTCCCATGTTGACCAAATTTGGTCAACGTGGGCGGCGATATATCCTGGATTGTCGTGCCAACAGCAGATCGCGTGTTCCGCGCCGCCCCCGCGATAGCTTTCTCGCCAGGCCTTGAACGATGACCCGGTCGTGGTGGTGGAAAACTGCGGATAGAGCGGGGTAAGCACGATCTCGTCAGGGGCGAAGGCCGCTACGGCGCGGGCGGTCGCGACCGTCATCGGCTTCCAATAGCGCATGGCGATGAAACACTTGATCTCGATGTCCGGGTGACTCGCGGCGAGGCGCGCCGCCAGGGCGTCGGCTTGCGCCTGCGTCTGTGGCAGGATCGGCGAGCCGCCGCCCATGATCGCGTAGTTGGCGATTGCGGACCGCGCGCGGCTCCGGGCGATAAAGGCCGCGAGAGGTTGGCGGATGAACCACGGCGCACCGATAATCGCGCGATCAGAAAACAGGTTTTGCAAAAAGGGGCGCACCGCCGCCGCGCCGTCGGGGCCGCCGAGGTTGAACACAACGACGGCGACACGCTTGCGCTTGGGCGTCATGTGCCAGTCACCCGTCTCACCGCGCGTTCGATGTGTTCCGGTGGCGTATCAGGCAAAACCCCGTGGCCGAGGTTGAAGACATAAGGCCGCTCCCCCCACTGGGCGATCAGCGTATCAATCCGGCGGTCCAAAGCTTCTCCGCCCGCGCGCAATAGGATCGGATCGAGCGCGCCTTGCACGGTCAGGCCTTGCTGCTGCAGCCTCTGACCGAGCGCGGCCGGCGCCTGAACGTCGAGACCTATACCTTGCACCCCTGACCCTAGCGCGTAGGACTCCACCAAAGCTCCGGCGCCGCGTGGAAAACCAATGACCGGCGTGTCGACGCCCAGCGCGCGCAGACGTATCATCAATCGCTGATGCGGGCGGGTGACTAAGCGGTCGAAATCGTCTTCCGGCAGATTTTCCGACCAGGACTCAAAAATTTGCAATACTTGGGCGCCGTTGCGCGACTGCATTGCCAAATAGTGGGCGGTTGATTCGACCAGGATAGCGATCAACCGATCCACGGTCCGGGGATCTTCGACCGCTTGACGCCGCGCCACCTGCCTCTCGCCACCGCGGCCTTCGATCATGTAAGTCGCCACCGTCCAAGGTCCGCCGGCGAAACCTATCAAAGCCCGCTCAGGCTCTAGCGCCGCCCGAACGAGCGCCAGCGTTTCGCCAATGGAGGCTAACCGTGCGGTCGATCCTTCGATTTGACCTTCCAACTCGTCCAGCGAGGGCAAGGCGCCCAGGCGGGGTCCTTCGCCCGTCTCGAACCAGACCTCCTGGCCCAAAGCGCGCGGCAGCAGCAAAATATCGGCGAAGACAATGGCGGCGTCGAACGCAAACCGCCGCATCGGCTGTAGCGTCGCCTCGGCGGCCATCGCCGGATTGTGACAAAAGGCGATGAAGTCCGACGCCTGCGCGCGAAGCTTGTGGTATTCCGGCAAGGACCGACCCGCTTGGCGCATGAACCACACCGGCGGACGCGCAAACACCTCGCCGCGCAGAGCTCGCACAAGTTTGGGTGGATTGGTAATCGTCATGCACGTCTTAGAGCCCGTCTCTCGATAAGCCTCAAGACCCTCGGCTTAGATACGCTATTCACCTCTTTCTAAAAGAAGGTTTGATAAGTTTTTTAGGAAGATATGGGGGTGCCTAATCATGGGGACCTGCGCGTTGGAGTGACGGTTATCCCCAGATGACGTGTCCCTAGATAACCTGTGCGCGATCGTAAAACCAAGTGCCAGAAATCAACTCATAATCATCTAACCGGTTGATTTTGCAACCGTTGAGGCAGAAACGGTTGTGTGCGAC
>JANXWN010000304.1 GCA_025351125.1 Caulobacteraceae bacterium
GCGCTCCATCGTCGAGCACGACCGTCGCGATATCGAAGTAGTGGCGATTAACGACCTAGGGTCGGTTGACACCAACGCTCACTTGCTACGCTACGATTCCGTGCACGGTCGCTTCCCTGGATTGGTGACGGTGGATGGCGATTCCTTGGACGTCGGTCTGGGCAAAATCCAGGTGACCGCGGTCCGCGACCCGTCGCAATTGCCGCACAAGGCGATGGGCGTCGATGTCGCCTTGGAATGTACGGGTCTGTTTACATCGAAAGACAAGGCGGCCGCCCACCTCGCCGCCGGCGCTCGCAAGGTCTTGGTGTCGGCGCCGTGCGAGGGGGCCGACAAGACCATCGTCTACGGCGTCAATCACGAGGCTCTGACGCCCGGCGATCTGGTGGTGTCGAACGGCTCTTGCACCACCAACTGTTTGGCGCCGGTCGCCAAAATACTGTTGGATACCTGCGGCATCGACTGTGGCTATATGACGACAATCCATTCCTACACCGGTGACCAGCCAACCTTGGATACACTGCATAAGGATCTCTATCGCGGACGCGCGGCGGCGATGTCGATGATCCCGACGTCCACCGGCGCCGCCAAGGCCCTGGGGCTGGTCCTTCCGGAATTGGCGGGCAAGCTCGACGGATCGTCGATCCGCGTGCCGACACCCAATGTTTCCGTGGTCGATCTGACCGTCGTCCCGGGTCGCGCGGTGACCAAAGAGGAGATCAATGCGGCCTTCACCGCCGCCGCCGCGGGGCCGCTGAAAGGAATTTTGGACGTAACCGACGACCCGGTGGTCTCCATCGATATGAACCACATCGCCGCCTCCTCAACCGTGGCCCTGCCGCAGACTCAAATCGTCGGCGGGCGCTTGGTGCGCGTGCTGTCGTGGTACGATAACGAATGGGGATTTTCGACACGCATGGCCGACACGGCCCTGGTCATGGCGCGGGTGGGATAGGCGGAAGGCGGCTCGCGTCAGCAATTGGCGCGGGCTGTTAACGTCGATTCCGGCTTTTTCGCCGCGGCAACTTCTGCCCACCCGACTTTTCGCCGCGCGAAAATCACCCTCCTCCAAATCGGCGGAGAAAGTACAGGCGAACTCATGACCTTCAAGACACTCGACTCCGCCGAACTCGCCGGAAAACGCGCCCTGGTTCGGGTGGATTTCAATGTGCCGATGGCGGATGGCGCGGTCACGGATGACACACGGTTGCGAGCGGCGTTGCCGACCATAGCCTTGCTCAGAGCCGGAGGCGCCAAGGTGATTTTGCTTTCTCACTTTGATCGCCCCAAAGGCAAGCGCGTGCCGTCGATGAGCTTGGCGCCGCTCGTCGCTCCCCTCGCGGCCTTGATCGGCGCACCGGTCGCGTTTGCCGATGATTGCGTAGGAGAACTTGCCGATCGTGCGATAGCGGCGATGAAAGCCGGCGACGTTTTGCTGGTCGAGAACCTGCGCTTTCATGCCGGAGAAGAGGCCAATGATCCGGTTTTTGCCGCCGCCCTGGCACGCAACGGCGACCTCTATGTCAACGACGCTTTTTCCGCTGCTCATCGCGCCCACGCCTCCACCGAAGCCATAGCGCATAGGCTGCCAGCTTTCGCAGGGGAAGCCATGCGGCGGGAGTTGGATGCGCTGGATGCCGCGCTGGGGCGCCCACGATCGCCGGTGCTTGGCATAGTCGGTGGCTCAAAGGTGTCCACGAAACTCGATCTGTTGCGAAACCTCGTTGTGAAACTCGATCAATTGGCCATCGGCGGCGGGATGGCCAACACTTTTCTCGCGGCCCAAGGCCATCCGGTCGGCGCGTCGTTTTTCGAGCAAGACCTTGCGCCAGCCGCCCGCGACATCATGGCCCTGGCCGCGCAGCGCGACTGTGAATTGCTGCTCCCGCTGGATGTGGTCGTCGCCAAGGAAATGGCGCCCGGTCAAACCGCCGTGATCCGAGGCTTGGACGCGGTGACCACCGATGATCGTATTCTTGACGCTGGACCGGCCACAGTCGCTCGACTGGTCGCCGCGATGGACCGCGCCAAAACCTTGATCTGGAACGGCCCTTTGGGCGTTTTTGAAATCCCGCCGTTTGATGGGGCGACCACCGCGGCGGCCCGCCATGCCGCGGCGCTCGCCATGACCGGCGAGCTGATCGCCGTCGCTGGCGGCGGAGACACCGTGTCCGCCCTGCGCCACGCAGGGGTCGTAGACGATTTCACCTTCGTTTCGACCGCAGGGGGTGCTTTCCTGGAATGGATGGAAGGTATACCACTGCCTGGCGTTTTGGCATTGAATGCCGCCTGACAGAGGCCGTTCAAAGCCGCATCACCATCACGACAGGCAGGCCAATGGCGCGAATTTCTTTAAGACAACTCTTGGATCATGCCGCGGAGCACGGCTACGGCGTGCCCGCTTTTAACATCAACAACATGGAACAAGGGTTGGCGATGATGGAGGCGGCCGACGCGGTCAACGCGCCGGTGATCATTCAGGCAAGCCGCGGGGCCCGCGCCTACGCCAACGATATCGTGCTGGCCCGCCTGATCGACGCCCTGGTCGAGCTTTACCCGCACATCCCGGTCTGTATGCATCAGGATCACGGCAATAATGAAGCCACGTGCGCGACTGCTCTACACCACGGCTTCACCAGCGTGATGATGGACGGATCGCTGATGGCCGACGCCAAGACCCCGGCGCCCTACGACTACAACGTCAAGGTTACGCGTTCGGTGGTGGATATGGCGCATTGGATCGGGGCTTCGGTTGAGGGCGAGATCGGTGTGCTCGGCAACCTTGAAACCGGCCAGGGCGAGAAGGAAGATGGCCACGGCTTTGAAGGCACGCTCGGCCACGATCAACTCCTGACCAATCCACTCGAAGCGGTGGAGTTCGTGCGCGACACCGAGGTCGACGCACTAGCGATCGCCATGGGAACCAGCCATGGGGCGTTTAAGTTCACGCGCAAACCGGACGGCGACATCCTCGCCATGAACGTGATCGAAGAAGTGCACAGGCTTTTGCCCAACACGCATTTGGTGATGCATGGCTCGTCGTCCGTTCCGCAGGATTTGCAAGACGTAATCAATAAGTACGGGGGCGAAATGCCGCAAACCTGGGGTGTGCCGGTCGCGGAAATTCAGCGCGGCATCAAGCATGGCGTGCGAAAGATCAATGTCGATACCGACAATCGTATGGCGATGGTCGGGGCGATCCGTAAAATTCTGACCGAGAACCCCGGCGAAATCGATCCGCGCAAGTTTCTGGGACCCGCGCAGGCCGCGATGCGCGCCGTCTGCCGCCAACGCTTCGAGGAATTTGGCGCCGCCGGTCATGCCGACAAGATCAAACCGTTGCCCTTGTCGGTCATGGCAAAACGCTATGTCTCGGGTGAACTCTCGCCGAAGTTTGCTTGAGGCGATTGAAGGACGGCGAGCCGGCGTGTCCTTTTGCTTCAGCTAGACCACTTTCAGTCAAATAGGACTGACAATTGCCGGCGGCGAGACGGTCTGAAGCCGTAGGCCTTGGAGGTGTTAGCCCAAGGCCTCGAGCCGGGCCAAAACGCTTTGCAATCGCGTCTGGGCCTGGTGCGCCTGCGTGAGACGTTCGCGATTTTCCTCCACCACCTCTTGCGGCGCCCGGGCGACGAAGTCGGCATTGGCGAGTTTTTTGCTGGTCGCATCGGCGGCGGCGGCGTGGGCGGCTATTTCTTTGGCCAACCGGACGCGTTCGGTCGGAACATCGATCAGACCCTTCACGCTAAGGGCCAAGGTCGCGCCGTTGACGATCAGGGCGACGGCCCCGTCGGGCAGGGTGGTCTCCGAGCGGATGGCGCCGGCGCGCAGGGTGTGGGCGATTACCGACGCGTTGGCCGTGAAGGCGGCGCGTTGAGCTTCGGTTGCCTCCACGACGATTAGGTCGGGTCGCGCGCCCGGCGGGACATTCAACTCGGCACGAACCGAACGGCCTTCGGTGACGGCGGCGATAATCAAATTGATCTCGTCAGCGGCCTCGGCGTCGTAATAGCTTTGCGGCAGATCGGGCCAGGGCGCGGTGATCAGCAGGTTGTCACGCGGACGCGCCGCCGTCTTGGCCCACAAGTCTTCGGTGATGAACGGCGAGACCGGGTGCAGCAGTTTTAGAATGGTCTCCAGCACCCAGGCGGCCATGGCCTGAGTTTCCGCCTTCGCCTCGGCGTCGTCGCCGTTCAAAATCGGCTTGGCGAACTCTACGAACCAGTCGCAGAACACATTCCAGATGAAGCGATAGAGCGTCGTGGCGACGACATCGAAGGCGCAGGTTTTGATGGCGGTCGTCACCTGGCGCGCCGCCGTCCCCGTCTCGCCGCGAATCCAGCGGTTCAGGCTTAAGCGCGCGGTGACCGGGTCGAAACCCTCAACGGCCACGCAGCCGTTAATTTCGCAAAAACGCGCGGCGTTCCACAGTTTCGTGACGAATCCACGATAATCCTTCACGCGCGAATCACCCAGCTTGACGTCGCGTCCGGGCCCCGTGAGGGCGCAGATGG
>JANXWN010000321.1 GCA_025351125.1 Caulobacteraceae bacterium
TTTGCCCACGTCTTCGACCTCATCGGCAATATGCTCAATATCGAGTTGGGAAAATTTTCCGGCGCGCAGAAGAGCGGCTTGTTCCTCCGCCCACGCCACGACATCGGTTTCGTATGTGGTGTTCATGGAACCCTCGCAGGATAGCCTAACATACGATCTTTCGCCCTCGTCGGAATAGAAGTGATACCGAAGCCGCTCTACATCGTAAGACGACCGGCGCTATTCCCCCGCCGCCTCCAGTTTATCGGCCGTCTTGGTGTCGAAGTCGCTGGCTTCGTGGCGTTCCCACAATTGGCTGGAGGGTTCGCCGAACGGGCGGTTGACCATGCGACCGCGCTGAACGGCGGGGCGTTCGGCGATCATGTCGGTCCAGCGGATCAGGTTTTTGTACTCCTGCACCTGCAAGAATTCACCACCTTCGTAGAGGAGGCCCTTGGCCATGCCGCCGTACCAGGGCCACACCGCCATGTCGGCGATGGTGTATTCGGAACCCGCCAGATATTCGCTTTCCGCCAAACGCCGGTCCAAGACGTCCAACTGGCGTTTTACCTCCATGGCGAAGCGGTCGATGGCGTATTCGATCTTCATCGGCGCGTAAGCGTAAAAATGCCCAAAGCCACCACCGAGGTAGGGCGCGGCGCCCATTTGCCAGACCAGCCACGACAAGGTTTCGGCGCGCGCCGCGGGATCGGTCGGCAAGAAAGCGCCGAATTTTTCCGCTAGATGCACAAGCATGGCGCCGGATTCGAAAATCCGGATCGGCGTGGGGCCGCTGCGGTCCATCAGAGCAGGGATTTTGGAATTGGGGTTGACGGCCACGAAGCCGCTGCCGAACTGATCGCCCTCGTTGATACGGATCAGCCAGGCGTCGTATTCCGCGCCGACGTGGCCCGCCGCCAAAAGCTCTTCCAGCAAGACCGTCACCTTCACGCCGTTGGGCGTCGCCAAGGAATAAAGTTGAAACGGATGGCGACCGACTGGCAATTCCTTGTCGTGCGTCGGCCCGGCGATGGGCCGGTTGATATTCGCGAACCGGCCGCCGTTGTCCTTATTCCAGGTCCAAACTGCGGGCGGGACGTATTCTGCGGTGACGTCGGTCATAAGGGGAGGCTCCTGTCGGCTTTCGGGGAGGTCAAAGGAATAACTATAGCCGGACCGACCGGCGGCGCCATATCCTCTACGTATGACCCAAACCGTTTTTCCCGTCGCTCCCGACGCCGCCGTTCTCGAACGCGGATCCGTCCTCGCGCCGCGCTTCGATGACGCCGGTTTGATCGCAGCGGTGGCGACGCACGCGCGGACCGGCGAAGTGTTGATGTTGGCATGGATGAACGCCGATGCTTTGCAGCGTACGCTGGAGACGGGCGAGGCGCACTATTTCAGCCGCTCGCGTCAAGCGCAGTGGAAAAAGGGCGAGACCAGCGGCCAAGTGCAAACCGTAACGGAGATCCGCGTCGATTGCGATCAGGATGCGGTTTGGTTGAAGGTCTTACCGGCGGGCGACGGCGGCGCGTGTCACGTCGGTTTTCGCTCGTGCTTCTATCGGGTGATCGAAAACCGGGTTCTGGTGGAGCGCCTTTGAACGGTGTGGCATAGGACGCCTTCATATCGTTCGAAGGAGTTTGAAAACCATGTCCAGCGAAGGCCTGCACGTCCCGCGGGAAAAATTGAGCCGCGAAACGCTGAACCGACACTACGCCATCACCTCGCTGATCGAGGAACTCGAGGCGGTCGACTGGTATCGGCAACGCGCCGATGATTGCGACGACGCTGATCTCAAGGCGATCCTCCTGCATAACGCCGATGAGGAGATCGAGCACGCGTCCATGGCCTTGGAGTGGTTACGGCGAAACGATCCGAGATTTGACAAGGAGTTGCGGGAATATTTGTTCACCGAGGGTTCGATCACCGGCAAGGAAGAGGCGGCGACCAAGTGAAAATGGCGGGCGCGGGTTTGCTCGCGCCTCTTCAGCGAACGCTTCGAGCTTCGACCCTGCAATGAACGGAAGGGAACAAGAACTAGATCGCATCGTCGAATTGACAGAAGCTTCCGGCCGCCTCGACCGTGCCCTGGCCGGCGTTCTGCCGGACCTTTCCCGCGCGCGCATTCAGGCCCTGATGCACGAAGGCGCCATTATAAAAGACGGAACGCCGGTGACCGACCCTTCCGGCAAAGCCAAGCCGGGGACCTATCGCTTGATCATTCCCGCGGCCTTGCCGCCGGACCCTCAAGGCGAAGATCTGCTGTTAACGGTGTTGTTCGAAGATGCGCATTTGATCGTGGTCGATAAACCCGCCGGAATGTCGGCTCATCCGGCGCCCGGAAGTCATTCCGGCACGCTGGTAAACGCGTTGATCTATCATTGTGGCGACAGCCTTTCGGGTATCGGCGGCGTGGCGCGGCCCGGTATCGTGCACCGGCTCGACAAGAACACGTCCGGCGTGATGGTCGCGGCCAAGACCGACGCGGCGCATCGCGGACTTTCGGCACTGTTCGCCGCTCACGACATTGAGCGGGTGTATATCGCGCTGACCCGTGGCGCGCCCGCCGTCGCACGCGGAACGGTTACCACGCAATTGGGTCGTTCAACCGCGGATCGCAAGAAAATGGCGGTGCTGCGTCACGGCGGACGCGAGGCGATCACCCATTATCAGGTCACCCGCGCGTTTGGTCGGCAGAGCAAGCCGGTCGCGGCGCGGATATCGTGCCGGCTGGAAACCGGGCGCACCCACCAGATCCGCGTGCATCTGGCGCATAAGGGCGCGCCGTGTCTGGGCGATCCGGCCTACGGCTCGGGTCCGCCGACCCCGGCGGTGCGAGCCGCGATGACCGAGGCCGGCCTGACCCGCCAAGCGCTGCACGCCGCCGTCCTCGGTTTTTGCCATCCGATCACCGGCGAAACCTTAAAATTCGAGACCACCCCGCCAAACGATATGACAGCTTTGGAGGCGCTCCTTCAGGCTCTCTAACAGCGGATTAAGAAAGCGTAAGGCGCAAAGGGCTTAACCTTGTGGCAACCAACGCCTATCTTGAGGGTTCAAAGGCAAAGCCACCGCGCCTGTGCGGATAACGGTTACCTTTTAGGGGTTCTATCAGTCCATGGCTTCGGTCAATGCGCTTTCGTTAATGACGCCGGACGGCGGGCTTAGCCGCTATCTGACGGAAATTCGTAAATTTCCCATGCTGGCGAAGGACGAGGAGTTCATGCTCGCCAAACGTTGGCGCGAGCACGAGGATCCGGCGGCCGCGCACCGGCTCGTCACCTCGCACCTTCGTTTGGTGGCAAAAATAGCCATGGGCTATCGGGGTTACGGCCTGCCGATCGGCGAAGTCATCAGCGAGGGCAATGTCGGCCTGATGCAGGCGGTGAAGAAGTTCGAGCCCGACAAAGGCTTCCGCCTCGCGACCTACGCGATGTGGTGGATTCGCGCTTCGATCCAGGAATATATCCTGCGCTCCTGGAGCTTGGTGAAGATGGGCACCACGGCGGCGCAGAAAAAGCTGTTCTTTAATCTTCGCCGCATGAAAAGCGAGATCAGCGCCTTGGATGAGGGCGATATGCGTCCCGAACAAGTCAGCGAAATCGCTACTAAGTTGGGCGTGCTCGACAGCGAAGTGATCTCAATGAATCGACGTCTGTCGGGACCGGACGCTTCGCTTAACGCGCCTCTGCGCGCCGAATCGGAAAACGAGTGGCAAGACTGGCTGGAGGACAAGGACGCCGTCAGCCAGGAAACGGTGCTGGCGGAAACGGAGGAGAAATCTTTGCGGATGGGGCTACTGAACGTCGCCATGCAGGAATTATCCGACCGCGAACGCCACATCCTTACCCAACGGCGCCTGATTGACGATCCGACCACCTTGGAAACGCTCGCCGCCGAATACAATGTCAGTCGTGAACGGGTGCGTCAGATCGAGGTGCGGGCGTTTGAAAAGCTGCAAAAAGCGATGCGGGCGGCGGCGGTCGATCAGAATATGATGGCGGCTTAGGGGCTCTCCGTCCGGCGCCAGAATAGCCCGGTTCGGGCGACGCAACGCTTTGGCAGTGGTTTGCTTCCGGCTTCGCTATAACCGAGCGAGGTCATTAATTGCGCGAGCAAAATCTGCGCCGTCGGCGCCGCGGCGGCGTTCAATCGGTAATCCTGGCCCAAAGCATCGTGCAGCAGCGTGTCAATTCCGGCCATGGCGGGCTGGCCGTCCAGCGTCGATTCGATGGCCGCCGAGCGCGCCGCCGGCGAGGCCATCAGACTTCTGAGTTGCATCATCATCGGGTCGTCGTCCGGCAACGGTTCGGGCTCGGCATAGGGCAGGCCGAGTTTTTCGATGGCGCGCGCGAGGTGGTTGCCCTCGGCCGAATGCAGAGCTCGGGCGCGCTTCCACACCGCGTGGCGTTCGTTCTGGCTGCGCTGGCTTAACGACTGGCGGGTCCAACCCCCGATGAATATTTCTCTGCTCATAGCGGGCCATTACGGCGCCCCGGCCCCTTTGCTCAAGAGGGACGACGCGGCTAACGTAGCGTATGGACACGTTTCAATCGGGCGGGCTGACGGTAGCCTATGACGATATCGGCGCCGGTGCGACGGGGTGCATTGTCCTGGTCCACGGTTTTGCGACCAATCGCGCGGAAAACTGGAAGCGTCTGGGCTGGTATGGCGCCTTCGAGCGGGCGGGCTATCGCATCCTCGCTCTGGATTTGCGCGGTCACGGTCAAAGTGACAAACCGCGCGAGTCCGCCGCCTATGCCGGGGAAGTGATGGCAGGCGACGTCATGGCCCTGATGGATCATCTATCGCTGTGGGGCGTCGATTTGATGGGGTATTCTATGGGATCGCATGTCGCGATTCGCGTCGCGATGACGCAACCGGACCGCATTGCCAATCTCATCCTGGGCGGCGTCGGCGCTAACATGCTGAGCGCCTCGCCCATCGGCGCCGGCGGCATGAGCATGGCCGAGGCTTTGCGCGCGAAGGACTCCGCGCTGATTACCGATAAGGTTTTGCGCGGCTTTCGTCTGTTCGCGGAAAATCAGGGTGAAGACCTGCAGGCTCTGGCCGCTTGTAGCGAAGCGCGTGGCGAACGCCTCACTGTCGCCGATTTGGCGCGCGTGATGAGTCCTACTTTGGTCGTCGCCGGTGATCTCGACGATATCGCCGGTAATCCGCGCGGTCTGGCCGACGCTATCGTTGGCGCCAAGGCGGTCAGCTTGCCGACTTGCGACCACTTCACCGCCATCCCGCACGCGCTCTTCAAGTCGGCGGTGTTTGATTTCCTAGAGGGCTGGGAGGAATAGTCGCCCTCACCGTCGTCGCGACGGCGTCAGTTCGTCTAAAGATCGTACCAGACGAATTTGTCTCTAAGCCAAATTGTACGCGCCGCCCTTTTCCAAGGCGCGTTTGAACGCCGGCCGAGCGTGCAGCCTTTCAACCCAACCGGCGATGGCGGGGAATTTCTCAAGGCGACCGAACGCGCGGGCGACCTCGCCGACGAAGCTGAGCTGGATGTCCGCACCGGTCAGGATGTCACCGACGAGGTAGTCCCGGTCTTTAAGCGCGGTGTCGATATAACCTAGATGGTTGTCGATCTCGCCGTCGATACGATCTTTCAGCGGCGCGGCGGCATCGCCCAGGCGCAGGGTGTAAAGATTCAGCATCAGAGGCAACATGGCCGAGCCTTCGGCGTAATGCAGCCATTCCAGATAGTGCTCGTGCGCGGGAGTGCCCGAAGTGGGCGTCAGGCGCCCTTTTCCATAGGTGCGAATTACATAGTCGATGATCGCGCCGGACTCGGAGATCGTCATATCGCCATCCG
>JANXWN010000356.1 GCA_025351125.1 Caulobacteraceae bacterium
ATCACCGGTGACCAAGTTCCGGGCCCTGCGCGATTCGGGCGCGCCGCTTCGGTTCGATCCGGCCGTCTACGCCGAAATGGCCGCGATGGGCTGGACCGGCGTGATCATCCCGGAAGCTTACGGCGGGTCGGGCTTCGGCTATGTGGGATTGGGGCTTATTTTGGAAGAAACCGGCCGCACCCTGACCGCTTCACCGTTACTGGCCGGGGCCTTAGGAGCGGCGAGCGCCGTGCTGCTGGGCGGATCTGAGGCGCAAAAGCAAAGTCGATTGACGACCATTGCATCGGGCGCGACCATCGCCACCCTCGCCGTCGACGAAGGCGCCCATCACCGCCCCAACCATGTCGCCGTGACCGCGACGCGCGACGACGCTGGCTATCGGTTGTCAGGCCGCAAAAATTTTGTGCTCGAAGGCATGGCGGCGGATCTGTTCGTCGTCTCGGCGCGCACCTCGGGCGAGACGTCCGACACCTCCGGTATCAGCTTGTTCTTGGTCGACGCCGACGCGGCGGGCCTGGCGCGCGCCGCTCTGGCGCTTGCGGATTCGCGCGGCGCGGCTAACCTGACGTTTGATAACGTCGGGCTAACCGCCGACGCCCTGTTGGGCTTCGAGGGCCAGGGCTGGGAGATCCTCGAGAAAACCCTTGATCGCGCTCGCGCCGGTCTTGCCGCGGAGATGCTGGGAACGGCGATACAAGCTTTCGAAACGACGCTCGACTACCTCAAGACGCGCGTGCAATTTGGTCAGGTGATTGGCGCGTTTCAGGGCCTGCAGCACCGCGCGGCCAAAATGTTCACCGATCTGGAGCTGGCGCGATCCTGCGTCGAGGCCGCTCTGGCCGCCATCGACAACGACGCGGACAACGTGCCGGAATTAGTCTCCCTGGCCAAGGCGAAGGTCGGCGACACCTTGCATCTGGTGTCTAATGAAATGGTGCAGATGCACGGCGGCATCGGCATGACCGATGCCCACGATGCGGGATTATATTTAAAGCGCGCCCGAGCGACCGAGGCCACTTTCGGCGGGCAAGCCTATCACCGTGATCGCTATGCGCGATTGCAGGGGTATTGAGCGCCGGCGGACCGGGCAGACGGGGCTAGCTCACGCCGTGGCCAAGGCTTTCCAAAGCGGCGACGATAGCAACGGTGATCAGCGCCAGCATCAAGGAGTATTCCGCCGCCGTCACGCCGCGTTCGTGTCTAAAAAAGCTTTTAAAGCTGATCATGGGAGAATTCTCGTTTTTTCCGCTGGAGGCGGCGGGGTCATGGCCGCGCACGCCTTGAAAAATTATACCGGGTGTCGAAAGAACGACTCGACTTGCGGTTTCCAGCCGTCACTAGACGTTGGGCGCTAACCCTCCGTCAAGGCGTGCGGGGCGGGCCGATACCGCGCTCGATCGGCGATCGTGCTCGCCGCGAAGATCGAATTACCGCCATTAATCAATGAGATATTTTGTCGCACAGAGGTGTTTTAGGGTAAAAATGGCCGCGACAAATCCGCGCAGATCTGATGATTCGCTTAAGATTTTACAATAGTTTGCAATTGGCGCGGTATTTGTGCGCGCCCTTTGACGCGAGGCGAAGGTGGCGCCCGCCGCGCGGTCTTTTGGTGCAGCGTCGCCACCTACCGCTCGGCTGACGCCGAGTCGCTTCCTCCAGGAGGGGAAGATAAGAAGCGCATCGTGTTAGCCTCAAGCGAGCTTGTCGGACGTGGCGCGAGCCGCGAACCAGGGCGCCATTCGGGTGATCGCTTCGACAACCTGGGGCGTCGAAACCGCGAAGCTGAAGCGTATGAAGTGGCCGCCGTCGACCGGATCAAAGTCGATGCCGGGGGCTGTCGCGACGCCGGTGTCGTGCAGCAAGTCTTTGCAAAACGTCAGGCTATCGTCGGTCAAATGGCGAATGTCCGCATAAATATAGAACGCGCCGTCGGGCGGGGCGATGGCGGCCAATCCAAATTGCGGCAGGGCGTGCAGCATCAGGGCGCGATTGGCCGCATAGACGGCGAGGTGACCTTCCAATTCCTCGCGGCTGTCGAGCGCCGCGAGGGCGGCATGTTGGCTCAGCGAAGGGGCCGTGAGAAACAGGTTGCCGACGTAGGCGCGGGCGCGTCGCAAATAGCTCGGCGGCGCCAACAGCCAACCGAGACGCCAGCCCACCATGCTGAAATATTTGGAAAAACTGTTGATCACCATGGCGTCCGGGGCGAATTCCAGCATCGAGCACGCCCGCCCGACGTAGCTCAGACCGTGATAGATTTCGTCCGAAACAATCTGAATATTGCGCGCCGCGCACACCGCCGCGATGGCCGACATTTCCTCGGCCGCGATGATCGTGCCGGTGGGGTTGGCGGGGCTGGCGATGATCACCCCCTCCGGCGCGGGATCGAGCGCCGCGAGTTTGGCGGCGGTCAATTGAAAGCGATCGGGCGCCCCGCAGGCAATCTCCACCGGAACCAAGTGCAGCGCTTTTAGCGTGTTGCGGTAGGCGACGTAGCCGGGCCGGACCAGGGCCACGCGGTCACCCGGTTCGAAGCGACAACTCAAGGCTAAAACCAAGGCCGGCGAAGCGCCGCACGTCAGGATAAATTGATCGGGCTGCACAACAACGCCGTAGCTGTCGCGGTAGTGTAGCGCCAAGCGGCTCTTCAAGTCCGGACTTTCCCAATAGCCCATGCCGTCGGCGTCGAGCACGCGGTGCGCGACGGCGATGGCGGCGCGCGGCGCGCCGGTCGAGGGCTGGCCAAACTCCATGTGAATGATCGAGCGCCCCTGCGCCTTCAGCTCGTGCGCGTAGCGGCTGACGGCGATGGCGTGAAACGGTTGAATGTCGGCGGTCATCGGCGCGCTATACATCACCTTGCGCGATATCGCCTGTCCGTCGTTCCAGCTGATAGATCGGCGCCACGCCATAGCCCTTGGCCAATTCGACGCGTCCCACATAGCGCGTCGCGAACCGATGCGGGGCCGTGACGGCCAGGATCGCGGCAAAAGCTTGCGTCGTGTAGATCTGTCCACACGCGGCGCGCGGTTCGATCCGCGCCGTCAAGGTGACCTCCGAACCGTAGAAATTGTCTCGTCCGGTGACCGGATCAACGGCTTGGTAGACTGGTCCGACGTGCAAACCGATCCGCATGCCCTCGGGGTCGTCGTCCTTGGGCGCCAGTCGGACGTCGGCCAAAGCATCGATAATATCCAGCGCGATATCGGCCGCCTGCTCTGGATCGCTGACCACGGCGTAAAGAGCGTCGCCCCAGGTGTTGCGGCTGCAGACGGCCGCGTCGTTACGATCGAGCACCGCGGCGATCCGCCCCATCACGTCGCGCACGAAAACCGGAATTTTCGATTCCGGCAGCCGCGAATAGCCTTGATAGTCGGTGAACAAAATGGCGCGTGTCGAATGCCGCGCGCCCGCCAGCGCAGTGTCGCGATCCGGTCGCGTCATTTCGCGATCAATCTGACCTGGATCGATCAGTTGCGTTTCCAGCCCCATCGCCCGCCCCGTCGCCACATCGACTGCGGCACCCGAGCTGCCGGCCGCCGGACGCCCGTCCCACACCGCCAATTGCACCGCGCGCGTCGCCAGTTGGCCCGCGCGCAATTGTGCAATGCCGGCCGCCAGTTGCGCACCGTAGGTAAACTGACCGTCGTGTTCGACATAGTCCATCCGCGTCGCGAAGGTGATCGAGGTGGCTTGTCGTCGACAAGCGTGAAAACGACCGACCCACCCCTCGCCTCCCGGGCGGACGGAACTTTCGATAAAGTGGTCGGTCAAAAACGGCATGATGACATGCAATTCGCCGCCACGTCGCAAGATCGCCTCGGCGACGACGATGTCCGCGCCGCAGGCCAAGGCGCCATAGGCGATCAAGGAGCCCAAGTCGTCCAAGGCGGCGCCGACCCGAGCGGCGATCGCCGCCTCCGCCTGACCGCCGGCCCGAAACATATGACCGGTATAGGTGAGGACCGGCGGCAGGCGCAGCGCGACGAGTACCGGTCGGCAATCGTCCTCGCCGATATCGCCGTGCGCGCACAGCCATTCGATCTGCCGATAGGCGGCAGCCCGCTCGCCGTGTCCGACGGCGCGCGTGGCGAGAACCGTCGCGAGAGATTCCGCCGCTTCGCGCGGGCGGTCGAGCAGCATCAAAGCTTCGGCTCGGCTGGCGCAGGCGAAAAAGGTCCGCGCCGGATTTAAGTCCGGGTGAGCCAAAACGCGACTGGCGAGCGCGCGAGCTTGCACGCTGTCGCCCGCCGCTCGAGACGTCGTCGCCGCGTTGATCAGCGGGAAATAGCCCAATTTGACGGCGTAGGCGTCCAAATAGGCCCTGCTCGCCCGATCAAACCAAAATTTGCCCGCCGCGCCGGACGCTGAACGCCCAAAGTCTTTATAAATTCGCCCGCGCAGCGCCACGGCGTCTTCATCTTCGGGCAGGCTCCCCAAACCGTACTGTTCGTAAAGCGCATCGGCGCGCGCGGTGTCGCCGATTTGCGCGAGGGCGAGTACCTGCAAATAGCGCAGACGCGGGGCCGGATCGCCGGCCTTTATCGCTTCGAGCGCCAGATCGTAGAGCGCCAACGGGTTTCCCTCCCGTCGGGCGGCTTCCGCGCCGGCCAAGCGGTCGGCGGCGATCCGCGCGGTAGATGTCAAGCAGGTGATCCCGATGCGTCGCGACGCAGGTGCTCCGGGTCCACAACGCGCACGCCGAAGGCGCCGGTGGCGATCAGACCGGCTTGCCGCCAGCGAGCCAGGACACGGTTGACGCTTTCGCGCGCCGCGCCGACCTGCGCGGCGATGTCCGATTGCGAGCGCGCCGTTAGTCCCGACGGCGCCTCCAGAAGCAGTTCGGCCAAGCGGGCGGCCAGGCCCAAGGTCGCGAGGTCCTCCAAATGCCCGTTTGTCCGCCTGAGGCGGCCGGCCAGACGGCCAAGCAAAGCGAGGGCGGCGGCGGGCTCGTCGGTCAAGGCGGTCAAAACCGCGTCGCGGCCCAAACGCAGCAGACGGGTGTGGCGCGTCGCGGTGATATCGGCGGACCGAACGCCGCCGTCGAGAAGGGCCATATCTCCAACCACCTCGCCCACCCCGGCGCGCGCCAGCCAGACCACCGCTCCGTCGGCGCGCGCGAGGGTGATTTCCAGCTCTCCGGCGATTACCAAATAGGCGGCGTCGGCGAGGTCCCCGCCCGCGCACAATCGCATACCCGCTGTCAGCGCGACCGGCGAGCCGCGGTCGACGAGCCGCCCGCGCGCCTGCGGCGACAGAGCGCAAAACACGCTGGACCCCGCCAGAGCCTCCGACCAGTCGGCACCATGCAAGGCCCGCTCCGCATTCATCGTCAACCCCGTGATCCCGCGCCCCGCCGAAATGCAACAAGCGACCGGATAATTGCAAGGCCCGTGTTTCGCGGCGAACCGTCCGTAGGCCCCCTACCGCTCGGCTGACGCCGAGTCGCTTCCCCCGGGAGGGGGAAGAGAAGCGCGTTGCTGAATCTTTCTCTGCCCGATGGCTCGGGGAAGTGGATCGCGCCCTCTCGCGCGAGACGAATGGGCCCCGCGCCACGCGATCTTCGGCGCGTCATCGCCCCCTACCGCTCGGCTGACGCCGAGTCGCTTCCCCAGGAGGGTAAGAGAGGCGAGAGCCGGACGCTGTCTGACCTGTGACGTGCATCACAGCGAGTGGCCGGGGCGGCGTCTACACCGATGACGTCGCCCGGCAAACGGTTCGGGCGGCGAAGGTCGAAAGCCTTCTCACACACTCAAAACAAGGATTGACACCATGACCCGCACATTCGCTCTGATCGCCGCCGCTCTGTCCATCGCCGCCGCCGCTCACGCCGCGCCGGATGCGGACCAACCGCACATGACAGTGAAATATTCCGATCTCAATCTGGCCGGCCCCAGCGGCGTTGCTACCCTCTACGCCCGGATCCAAACCGCCAGCGCCATCGCCTGCGCCTCGGTCGGCGACGACCGGACGCTGGGCGGTCTTAGTCAAAACAAGGCCTGCCGCGAACAGATGGTCACCGAAGGCGTCCGGAGCATGAACCTCAAACCGCTGGCCGAATTTGCCCGCGGCGGCGTCGAGGCGATCCAAGTGGCGACCCACTAGGCCCGCGACGGGAGTTTTACCAACCAC
>JANXWN010000378.1 GCA_025351125.1 Caulobacteraceae bacterium
ATGATGCGCTATGACGCGGTGGTCCACGCCCAATTTCGCCAGACCACCCGCGAGATCGCCTTGCATGGCGAGGTCATCCCCCGCGGCGCCGGCGTGATCCTTTATCTTGGCGCCGGCAACCGCGATGAACGGGTGTTCGCCGATCCGGACGTGTTCGACATTCACCGCGGCGACATGCACATGGGGCGGGAAAACAGATCTGGCAAATACAAGGACGGCAAGCCCGGTCATCTTGGCTTTGGCATGGGGCCGCACTTTTGCATGGGCTACGCCATGGCGCGCCAGGAGGCGTCCATCGCCTGCGGACACTTGGCGCGGGTGCTCAAGAACGCCCGGCCCAAGTTTGCGACGCACGAGGGCATAACCTCGCCGTCGATCGACTCCGGCGGTTTCCGCTCGCCGCGCGAACTGTGGATCAGCTTCGAGCCCGGGGGCGCCGCATGAGCGAGGAGGCGCGCAAGATCGGCATCGATTTCCAAAAATGCATCAAAGCCGGCGAGTGCTATTACAATCACCCGGACCTGTTCGGCCCGACGGAAAACGGTTTTCCGATGCTTAGGAAGCGCGAGGCGGGGTCGGCCTCCGACATTCGCGAAGTAAGCGAAGCGATCGAGGTCTGCCCGAGCGGCGCCATCACCCTTTCATAATAAAAGCGCCGCAGGGGTTTCCCCCGTCAGTCTAGCGAAGCGGGTCGCTTCCGTCCCACGTATCGTGAGCCTCTTTCCACCGCTTAAACACCGCGCGGATGTCGGCGTTGTCGCCATGCACTTCCACAAAGCAACCGATCTGTTTGACGGCATTGAAATAGACGACGTCCGCCACCGCCCACATTTCCACCGCTAGATCGAGGCCTTGGGAGAGGAAGTCGGCCTTGTCGCGGTCGAATTGGGCGCTGAGGATTCCGACGTGGTGGAAGCCCTCCTGCCCCTTGTCGAACATCTCGGTGTAGATCGAGGGCTTGTCGTCGTGTTGTTGGATCAGCTGGATCTGTACCGGCCCGCAATAGGCGAAGGCGTAGCTGACGTCGGATTCGGTCGTGTCGCCGCGGTAGCGGAAGTAGCCGCGAGCATCCCCGGTCACCGTATGGTGGGCGACGCGAAAAAACGGGCCGGCGCCGGTTAGCCTGACCCAATTCATGGCCGCGGTATCGATATCGTTGACGTAATAAGCGTATTGAAAAACCGGCCGGTTAAGCACCTGCATGGCGTCCTCCATTTTGCCCCGGTTGCCCGGTGTCAGCTCGAAACGACGCACAGGATAGCATTGATACAGGAACGTGCTACACTTTTCGCATTCAGGGGAAGTTCGCCATGACCGTCGAAGAGTTGTTGGAAATCGAATCGATCCGCAAGCTTCGGGTGCGCTATTCCTACTATCTCGACACCGGGGCGTTGGACGCGCTGGTGGCCTTGTTCACCGACGACGCGGTTTGCGAATTTGGGCCTTACGGGGTGTGGACGGGCAAGGCGACGATCGCCAAGAATTACACGGGGGTCATGGCGGCGGCGATCCTGGAGAAGGGACCTTTCCAAACCCTGCACGTTAACACCAACCACTGGGTCGAATTGACCCAACCCGATGCCGCCGTCGGGCGGCTGTATCTGGTTGACTTGGCGCTCGGCGGCGCCCCCGACAAGAACCCGATGGTCTGGCTGGGCGCCTATGACGAGGCCTACCGAAAGATCGGCGGCGCCTGGAAAATCTCGCGCTCCAGCTTGCAATTCATGTGGCCCGAGCGCCACCTGACGGCCGGTTTCCCGGGGGCAGTCTTTCCCGATCCGCGGTCAGCGGACTAAATCGGCGGGAGACAAGCTTGGACCATGCCGGCCCGCAAACCTTGGGCGCCTTGCTGGCGACCCGCTCGGCCCTAGGGGATGCCGACGCCCTGGTCCTGCCGGGGCGGCGTGTCGGCTATGGCGACCTGAACGCGGCGGCGCGGCGCTGGGCGAAGGCCTTCATGGCCTTGGGGATCGTTCCGGGCGACCACGTGGGACTGTTGTTCAACACCTGCACAACCTTCGTCGAGGCTATGTTCGGCGCCGCGATGGCGGGGGCGGCGGTCGTTCCCTGCAACGCCCGCTATCAGCCCGCGGAACTCGCGTATCTGATTGAGAACGCCGATATCGCCGCCCTGGTAACCGATGGCGCGCCGGACGGTGCGGTGGATTTCCTGAGCCGGCTGCGACTAGCCCTCCCGACCCTGGCCGCGGCCGGCGCCGGCGTCGGGCTCCATCTTCCGGAGGCGCCAAGGCTGCGGGCCCTCGTCGCAACGGGGCGCGTCGGCGAACGCGGCGTGGCCGCGGCGGAAGATATTTTGGCCGCCGGCGACCGCGTGCCGGACGACGACCTCGATGCCCGCATCGCGGCGGTTCAGCCCGAGCAGACGGCCATAATCCTCTACACCTCGGGCACCACCGCCAATCCCAAGGGCTGCCTGATCACCCACCGGGCGATGATCGGCAATGCGCGCGCCCTGGCCAAGCGCTATGGCATTGACGCCGGCGACCGGTTCTGGTCACCGCTGCCGATGTTCCACATTGCCGGCATCCTGCCCCTGACCGGGGCGATCGAGCGGTGCGCCGCCTATCTGACCATTCCGAATTTCGAGGCGGGCATGGCGCTGGATATGCTGAGCCGGGAGCGGGCCACCCACGCCTATCCCTGCTTCGTCACCATCATGCAGGATCTGATCAACCACCCGCGATTTGGCGATGTCGATTTGTCGCGCGTGCGACTGATGAACTCCAACCTGGCGGTGCAACCGCCCTGGATCGCCGATGCGATCGCAAAGGCCATGCCCCAAGCCGTACAGGTCGGCACCTACGGCCTGACCGAAG
>JANXWN010000381.1 GCA_025351125.1 Caulobacteraceae bacterium
GGCGTGGTCAGCAGGATGTCGGGCGGCTTGATTCTCTGCCGTTGCCGCCGCGCGACGCCGGTGTCGCCGGTGCGCGATTCGACGCTGACCTTGAGGCCCATTTCCCGCACGGGCGTCATCAGATTGCGCTCGACGTCCACCGCCAGGGCCTTGAGCGGCGAAATGTAGAGAGTGTGCACGCCGCTCGGCGTGTTGGGCTTGGGCCGCTGCGTCAGATCGATCAGGCTGGGCAGAAACCCGGCCAGTGTCTTGCCCCCGCCCGTCGGCGCGATCAGCAGAGCGCTTCGCCCCGCCGCGCCTTCTTCCACCATCGCCAGTTGATGCGCCCGCGGCGACCACCCGCGCGATTCGAACCAATCGGCGAAGGGCGACGGGAGGGAGGCGGAGGGGCTCAGCGTTCTCCCTCCCCATTATGGAGAGGGCGAGTCGCCCCCGGCCCGCTCCATGCAGGGGAGAGAAAAAAATTCAGATGTCGGCGCGCGGTCATGTTGACATGGCGATAGCAGCGCGCGGCCCAAACGCCAATCAATGTTCTCGTTACGTTTCGGCGTCGAATAGGTTAGTCAGGGCCGATGAACGCCCCCAACCCCGCTCTCGATCTTGCCGCCGCGCTCGTGGTCGCGCCGGGCGGCCGCGCCGCCGTGGCCGATGGTGGTGGCGCGCGGACGGCGGGGGTCGCCGAGGCGCGGGTGCTGTTCGAGGCCGGACCAGTGATTCTGGCCCACGCCGGTCTAACCGCGCGTCGCCTTGGCCTGCCGCCGCCGGTCAGGTCGCCGCGCCTGTTCGACGTGTTGGAGTTGTTCGCCTTTGCGCGTCCGGCCAGGTTCTGCGCCCCGTCCGCCGTGGGTCTCGCCCTCGCCCTGGATTTGGAGCCACCTAAGGACGCCCCCAAGCAGGCGGCGGCCTTGCACGAGGTGGTGCGGGCCCTTCTCAATGAACTGGCCACCCTGCCGGGCGCCCGGCGTGACGAAGCGTTGGCTCAGGCCGAATCGATGGGACGAGCGGGCTGGCCGTGGGCCGCGCCGGTGATCGGCGCCCTGCGGCGCGATCCTCTGGGCAAACCCTGGCGCGGCGACGGGTTGGATATCTGGAGCCGGCTGGAGGAGTGGGAGGAGCAGGCCCCGCCCGGCGAGGTCGGGTCCAAGCCGATTGATCCGGCGGCGGCGGCGGCGCGATTGGCGCAACTCTTGGAGCGCTCGGAACTTGTCGAACCGCGGCCGACGCAGGCGATTTACGCCGCCGAAACCGCCCACGCTTTTCAGCCGCGTTTGCGGGATGGCGAACCGATGATGATGCTGGCGGAGGCCGGCACGGGGGTCGGCAAGACTCTTGGCTATCTCGCGCCGGCCTCGCTTTGGGCGGAAGCGAACGGACCGGGCGTGTGGATTTCGACCTACACCCGCGCCTTGCAACGCCAGATTGAGCGCGAGAGCCGTGCGATCTATCCGGACCCCGTGATCCGGGCGCGCAAGGCGGTGGTGCGCAAGGGGCGGGAAAATTATCTTTGCCTGCTGAATTTTCAGGACGCCGCCAACGCCGCGCGTTTGGGATCGTTCGACTTGGTCGGCCTGATGTTGGCGGCGCGCTGGGCGAAGGCCAGTCGCGACGGCGACATGACCGGCGGCGATTTTCCCGCCTGGCTGCCGACCCTGTTCGCCACCCCCGCCGTCGCTCAAGCCGGTGCGCTCAATCTGGTCGACCGGCGCGGCGAGTGTATGCACGCCGGTTGCAGCCACTACCGCGCATGTTTTATCGAAAAAGCCATTCGGGCGTCCAAGGGCGCCGATTTGGTCATCGCCAACCATGCCCTGGTTCTGACCCAAGCGGCGTTCGACGGCGCGCGGGCGGCGCGCGGCCAGAAAAGCGACGTGGAAACCACGCGCCTGCGCCGGATCGTGTTCGACGAGGGCCACCACCTGTTCGACGCCGCCGACAGCGCCTTCGCCGCCGCTCTGTCCGGAGCCGAGGCCGCTGAAATGCGACGCTGGATTCGGGGCCCCGAAGGACGTGGCCGGCGCGGTCGCGGTCTGGAAACACGCTTGATGGAGCTGCTCGGCGAGCGGGAGGGCTCCCGTGAAGCCCTCTTCGCCGCCGTTCGCGCCGCCGCCGCCCTGCCCGGCGAAGGCTGGTCGGGTCGCATCGCGCCCGGGGCGGGCGAGGTCAGCCCGTCGGGACCGATCGAGGCATTTTTGGTGGCGGTTCTTGAACAATTGCGCGCTAGATCAGGGAAAGACGGGGCCGCGCCGTCGGATATCGGCATGGAGTGCGCCGCCCGCCCGGCGATCGAACGGGTGCGTCAGACCGCGCGCTCCGCCGCCCAGGCCGTCGCCGCTGTCGAGGCTCCGTTGTTGAACCTTTCGCGTCAGCTGGAAACCGTTCTGGACGACGAGGCCGAAACTCTCAACGGCGTCGAGCGCGCCCGCATCGAAGGCGCGCTGCGCGGTTTGGACCGTCGCGCGCGGATGATGTTGCCGGCTTGGCGCTCGATGCTGGCGGCGATCGACGAAAACGCCGAAGACGATCCCGATTTCGTCGACTGGTTCGACGCCACGTTTTTGTATGGCCGCGTGGTGGACGCCGCTTGTCGGCGCCATTGGGTGGACCCGACCGAACCCCTCACCACCGCCGTCATCGCGCCGGCGCACGGGGTGTTGGTGACCAGCGCCACCCTAACCGATGGCGGCCTGATCGATCCTTTCGCCCTGGCCGAAATGCGCACCGGCGCAGCGCGGCTGCCCGAGCGGCCCAAAACGCTCAAGCTCGCCTCACCGTTCGACTATGGGGCGAACGCCTTGGCCCTGGTGGTGACCGACATCGGGCGCGACGATCCGCGCCAAGTCGCCGCCGCGATGCGCGAATTGTTCTTGGCCGCCGGTGGCGGAGGCTTGGGCGTGTTCACCGCCATCCGTCGCCTGCGCGCCGTGCACGACCGCATCGCCGGCCCCCTGGCCGATCGCGGCGTCAATTTGCTGGCGCAACATATCGACCCGCTGGAGGTCGGCGCGCTGGTGGACATTTTTCGCGTCGAAGTTGACTCTTGCCTGTTAGGCACCGACGCGGTGCGCGACGGCGTCGACGTGCCGGGGCGGTCCTTGCGCTTGCTGGTGTTTGATAGGATGCCCTGGCCGCGCCCCGATATCCTGCATAAGGCGCGGCGAGAGCGGTTCGGCGGCAAAAACTATGACGATGCCCTCGCCCGCGGCCGCATCGCTCAGGCCTTCGGACGCCTGATCCGGCGCGCGGACGACAAGGGCGTTTTCGTCATGCTCGACGCCGCCGCCCCGACCCGTCTGTTTTCCGGCTTGCCAGAAGGGGTGACGCTGCAAAGAGTGAGTTTGGTCGAAGCCATCGAAGCGACGGCGGCTCATTTGGCCGCGGGGTAAGAGGTCCCGGGAATGCGGACGTCGCAACCGCCGTCGCATGCCGTACGATAAGGATGGCGGCGCCGCGGCGTTCGTGCGATAAACGTATCGCAAACGTAAAGAAGGCGTGGCATGCCCATTTCAATCCGACTTCCCGGCGATCTCGAGGCTCGGCTGACCGATCTTTCGGCGCGAACGGGGCGCAGCAAGACCTATTATGTCACGGCGGCGATCTGCGAACATCTGGATGACTTGGAAGACCTCTATCTAGCCGAACGCGAACTGGTCGAAGTGCGCGCCGGCCGCAGCGTTCCGGTTCCGCTTGGCGAGATCATGACGCAATATGGCCTGGAGGATTGAACTTTCCGGCCAGGCGCAACAGAACCTCCGCGCCCTGGACCGGCAGGTCGCGCAACGCATTCTGCGATTTTTAAGCGAGCGTCTGGCGCCGCTGAACGACCCACGCGAGATCGGCGAGGCCCTGAAGGGATCGACACTCGGCGGGTTCTGGAAATACCGCGTGGGCGACTATCGAATCATCGCGACGATCGACGATCAGGCGGTGAAGATATTGGTGGTGAAGATCGGCAATCGCCGCGACGTCTATCGAACCTGATCGCCCGCTGATACCTCTCTCGCGCCATGAGCTCGCCGTTCAGATGCCGAGGGGCTCTTCAGACTCGGACGGATGTCCGGATCGAACGGCGTATCGGGTCCGCAGCTGACGACGAGTTCGCTGCGGGAGGATAATACTGGTCCACGTAGGGCTATCGAAGCGACGGCGGCTCATTTGGGATAAGGCCAATCTTTTTGCAGCGCCGGCGCGTATAGGTCGCCATCGGGCGTGTCTTACGTCGCGCGAATTATGGTGAACAATGCCCTCGATAGTCGCAACCCTCGCCGCCGTGATAGCCGTTTCGCAGGGTCCCGCCTGGGCGCTTGACCACGCCGTCGAACGCGCGCTGGCGCAAGGTCATCCGTGGTCGGACGTTGTGCCGTCTACTCAGGGCGCCAGCTTGGTCAGGGCGGTCGTCGACATCAAGGCGCCGGCCAAAACCGTGTGGGCGGTGATGAACGATTGTCGGCTCATGAGTCGGATGATCACCTCGATGACCAGCTGCAAAGTCATTGACGGCGACATGCGGCAAGGCTGGGATGTTCGCGAACAGATCACGCGCGGCAATATGTTCGTGCCGACGATCCGTAACGTCGTGCGCGGCGACTATCAGCCCTATCGTTTGATCCGTTTCCATCGGGTCGGCGGCGATCTCAAAATCGAAGACGGCGAGTGGCGCCTAGAGGCGCTCGGCAAAGGCGAGTCCACGCGCGTCACCTATACAAATCGCGTCGCGGTCGACATTCTCGCTCCGGCGTTTCTGGTGCGCGAAGGCCTAAAGCGCGACACCGCCAAGGTGCTCGCCAACCTCCGCCGCGAAAGCATGGCGGTCGCGGCGCATATTGGGGGATAGATCACGACGGTAGAGATCGCGTCCGGGGCGTGATCGTCGAAGACTCAAGAGGCGGACGGAACGTCTATCCTCCTGGCGCTCGCCCGGATTTTTTCGCTTTGCGATTTTAATTGCCCGCAGGCCGCCAGAATATCGCGCCCGCGCGGCTTGCGGATCGGCGAAGCGAAGCCGGCGGCATTAACGATGTCGGCGAAGGCGTGGATGCGATTTCCGCTAGAGCATTCGTAGGGACTCCCCGGCCAGGGGTTGAACGGGATCAGATTGATCTTCGCCGGGATGTCAGCCAGCAATTGCACCAGCGCGCGGGCCTCGGCGGGAGAATCGTTGATCCCCTTCAACATGACGTATTCGAAGGTGACGCGGCGGGCGTTGGACAGACCGGGATAAGCGCGAATCCCGCCCAACAAGTCGGCGATCGGATAGGCCTTGTTGATCGGCACCAGCACATCGCGCAGCGCGTCCGTGACGGCGTGCAGCGATATCGCCAGCATGGCGCCGGTGCGGTCCCCCAGTTCTTTCAATTTGGGAACCACGCCGGAAGTCGAGACGGTAACCCGGCGACGGGAAATAGCGATGCCTTGATCGTCGGAAAAAATATCCAGCGCCTCGGCCACGCCATCCAAATTATACAGCGGCTCGCCCATGCCCATGAAGACGACATTGGTCAGCCGCCGCGCCCCGCGTTCACCGTGCCATTCTCCCAGATCGTCGCGCGCTATCTGCACCTGAGCGACAATCTCGCCGGCGGTGAGGTTGCGCACCAAAGCTTGCGTGCCGGTGTGGCAAAACGTGCAATTGAGCGTGCAGCCGACTTGGCTCGAGACGCATAACGCACCTGTTCCGCCGCCAACTTCCGGGATGAATACGGTTTCGGCCTCCACGCCGGGAGCGAAACGGATCAACCATTTGATGGTGCCGTCCACGCTCTCCTGACGTTCGATGATTTGCGGGCGCTCGAGCGTGAAATGCCGCGCCAGGGCGCCGCGGGTGTCCTTGGCGATATTGCTCATGGCCGCGAAATCGGTGACGCCGTGATGCTGCAGCCAGCCCCACACTTGGCCGGCGCGCATCTTCGCCTGCGCGGGCGTGGCGATATCCGCGTCGATCAGTTCGGCGGCGATCCGCGCGCGCGTCAGACCGCTCAGGTTGGTCGGGGCCGGCGGCGCGACGGCTTTGGGCCGGGAAATATCGAGGCTGACGGACA
>JANXWN010000388.1 GCA_025351125.1 Caulobacteraceae bacterium
CATGCCAAAGGAGAATCCGATGCTCAGACCAGCGGCGATTTTCTGCGTGGTGCTGATCATGGCGTAGAGCAGACCGACGCGGTGTTTGCCGGTTTCTAACCGCACCGCGTCGCCGACGTCGGCCACCATGGCGCGATCCAGCAAAACGAAGCTCGACGCCAAAAAGCCCATCACAAACATAAACACACCGACGAGAGCGAATGCGCCGCGCGGCAGAACGCCCATGCCGATCAATCCGAGCGAATATCCGGCGGCCGCCGTCATCACGGTGCGATGCTTGCCCCACCGCTGCGCGACCCAACTCAATATCGGCGCGCCCGCCACGCCGGCGGCGATATACGCCAGCAACAACAGGCTGGCGTTCGCGGTGGTAAATCCGCGAACGTTTCTGAAATAAAACAAGTAAACCGCGGACATCCACAGGGGGCCCAACGCCAAGCAGAAATCGGCGAGGATGATCCGCCGCATGTCAGGCCGGGAAATCATCGCCCAGTAGTCTCTGGCGCGCAGGGTTTCGCCGGCGTGATCGGAAACGACCCGCTCAGGCGTCGTCGTCAGCGCCAAGACCACGCCAAGAGCGATGGCCGGAATGACGAAGCCGGCTCGCACCGCCATATCGTCGATTCCGGAGCCCACAAGCGGGGCCTTAAGAACGATCGGCAGGAGGATCACGGTCACCGCGCCGAGAACCCCGACGACTTGAATGACGCCGAAGATGCGGGATCGTTCGTGATACCGTCCGGCCAGCACCGAGGCCCATGACACATGCGGCAGCACGACCAGCGAATAGCCGATATAGTATAGGAGCAGCGTGACGATGAGATAAACAAAGCTCACGGCCATCGGCGGAGTAAACAAGAACCATACCGCGATCATCAACAGAGGCGCGCCCGCCGCCATCCATACACGGTAGCGGCCAAAACGCGTGCGCGATCGGTCCATCACCAAGCCAATGCCGACGTCGAACAGGGTGTCCAATAGGCGAATCGCCATGAAGGCCGCGCCGACGGCCGCCAAGCCGAGTTTAAAATGTCCGGCGTAGTACTGCGGCAGGTACACCGGCACGGCCAACGCCAGAGCGCCGATGCACAGCGACGGCATGGCAAAGGCGACGAGGCGCGCAAGGCTGAGGTGTTGATGGGAGAATGACGGCTGCGTCGAAGCTGTCATGCGCAACGGTACCTTAGGGTGATCGGCAGGGCGTGTCCTCCTTGCGGCCGCGAGACCGCGTGTTGGCCTGCGATCATCGTCGCCACCAGACCCCGCGTCGGCGCTTCACGCAAGGGGGACTTCACGCCTTCCCTTAGAGGGATGTATCCGGTCCCGACCGCGCGCCTGATCTATCCCCCGCCCATCTTGCGGAAGAACTTCGCCATCTGTTCGCCCCCCCCGGCGTAGGCGACTTCGCCGGCCGTATCGGTGATCACGGCCCAATGATCGCGCACGTTTTCAACGCTCGGCGCGTCACCGAGCCAGGCGCCCTCGGTCTCGTGCAAACGCGCCACGGCAAAGGCGCCGCCGCCGGCGGTCAGGATGGTCCCTGTCGGGGCGTCCTCGGAGCATAAGAACAGAACGCCCGGCGCGATCATTGCCGGCCCCAATTTCGTCAGCATGTCCGCCGGCATCAGGTTCTCGGTCATGCGGGTGGCGGCGACCGGGGAAATGACGTTGACATGGATGTTGTTTTTCGCGCCCTCGATCTTCAATGTCAGCATCAAACCGACAATGCCCGCTTTAGCCGCGCCGTAATTGGCCTGACCGAAATTCCCGTAGAGCCCGGTCGGCGAGGTCACGCCGACAATGCGGCCGTAGTTCTGCGCCTTCATGATCTCCCAAACGGCCTTGGCGCACTTGGCCGTGCCCATCAAATGTACGTCGATGACGAATTGGAAGTCGGGAACGTCCATCTTGGAAAACGATTTGTCGCGCAAGACGCCAGCGTTGGCGATCAGGATGTCGATCCGACCCCAGGCGTCCATTGCATCCTGGACCATCCGCGCCACGCCGGCGTCGTCGGTGACCGATGAGCCGTTGGCGATTGCCGTCCCGCCCGCGGCGACGATTTCGGCGACGACCTTGCCGGCCGCGTCGGACGATCCGCCCGCGCCGTCCATCGATCCGCCTAGATCGTTGACCACCACCTTGGCCCCGCGCTTGGCCAGTTCCAACGCGTAGGCGCGCCCCAAGCCACCGCCCGCGCCGGTTACAATGGCCACTTGGCCGTCAAAGCGGATGTCCGCCATGTGTAAAGTCTCCCTAATTTACGTAAGCCGCGTTTTGCGCGAGGCGAGGGGGAGGGGTCAAGCGCGACGTGCGGCGAGATGTGGCTGCGCGTAAACTTGACCACTATGCGGTATCGTTGAATTCTTGCCGGGTCGGGAAAAGTCGGCCCAAGGACAGGCTCCCCCTACCGCTCGGCTGACGCCGAGTGCTTCCCCCGGGAGGGGAAGAGAGGCGAGGTCTGAATCTTTCTCTGCCCCCCCCTGGGGGAAGTGGATCGCGCCCTCTCGCGCGAGACGAAGGGGAGCGTCCGCCGCGTCCCCTATCGGTCCAGCTTCAACACCCGCCGCGCATTGTCCCGCAAGAATTTGGGCCAGACGTGGTCCTTGAACGGCACGTGCGCCATGTCCCCCATGATTCGCTCCAGCGTCAGGCCCATGGGGAAATACCCGGCGTAGATGATCTTGTCCGCGCCCCGCGTATTGGCGTAGCGCACGATGGCTTTGGGGTAGTGCTTCGGCGCGAAGGCCGAGGTGGAATAGTAGAGGTTAGGCCATTTGAGCATCAGCTTGACGGCCAGATCCTCCCACGGCTCGCAGCCGTGGCGGGTAACGAACACCAGTTCGGGAAAGTCGTACATCACCTGATCGATCAGCCGCACCTCCTGCGGCCACATTGGAAAGCGCGGCCCCGGCACACCGGCGCAGGAAAAAATCGGCACGCCCAGTTCGACGCATTTGGCGTAGATCGGGTACATTTTGGCGTCGGCAATGCCGACTTGCGGATTATAGCCGGCGTTGAATGCGGTAAAGGCGCGCACGCCGAACTTCTCGAACTGGCGCACCATGTCGCGGATGCCAGCCATGCCCCGATTGGGATCAACGTGGCCCGAAGCGATGAAGCGGTCGGGATGGTCTATGAGGGCCTTGGCGCCGATCTCGCCGTCCAGGCCGATCATGCCCGTTTCGACGCCGTGTTTGTCCATTTCCCTCAAGGTCAAGGCGATGGGGTCGCCGGCGCCGTAAAGCTCTTTGGGCACGGACTTGAACATGTATTCGACGGGAAACTCGAAATCTTTCGAGCCGTCCTTCAACTGCTCGCGGATGAAATCGTACATTTTGAAATCGTCGGCGGGAAAGCCGATCATGGTGTCGACGATACCGATTCCGTGCGGCGGGCTCATGGCGTCAGGCTCCGGAAACGGCGCGGTCTTGAGGGGGCGAAGTTACGGGAACCATCCGCGACGCGCCCTCTTGCACCTTACGTAACATACGCGGACACTCCGGCGTCAAAAAAGGACCCGTTCGCACCGACATGCCTGAGACGACCCCGAGCCCCCCGCCTATGGGCCCCCAACCCGACGCCGCCACCAAGGCCGCCGTCATAGCGGCGGCGGAGCGCCTGTTTGCTCTGCACGGTTTCGGCGAGGTGTCGGTGCGCGACATTACCGCCGAGGCCGGCGTCAATTTGGCAAGCATCAACTATCATTTCGGCTCCAAAGACGCCCTGCTGTTTGAAATTTTCCGGCGGCGCACGGCCGAATTGAACCGCGAACGGGCGCGGATGCTGCACGAGGCGGCGACGCGCGAGGACGGCAGGCCCTCTGTGCGGGCTATCCTGACCGCGCTGATCGAACCGCCGTTGCGCTGGTCCGCGCCGACGCACGACCGGCGCATCGCCCTGCAATTCATCATCCGCGCCCGCAGCGAGGGCACGGCAGCCATGCGCGAGGTGCTGCGCAGCGACGTTTCCCACCTACGCCGATTTGCCGACGCTCTCATTGCCGCTCGCCCGGATTTGCCGACGGAAGAAGTGTATTGGCGTCTGCACTTCGTGCTCGGCATGATTCACAACAACCGTTTCGCCGAGTTCGATCGCCTGCACGTGCTGTCCGACGGTCAGACCCGCGAAGGCGACGCCGAACGCCTCCTGGGACGGATGGTCGACTTCGCCGAGGCCGGGTTTGTGTGACGAAATGGTAGCGGGCGCGACGAAACGTTGCGTCATAGCGGCGGCGCTTCGAAACCGACGACGAACGGCGACGGACCGCGCGGCCCTTGCCCCCGCGCCCCGCTGACCTATAATTCGGTTGCGGCGATGGCATCTGGCCGGTCGTCGGAAGGCGGCCACAAAACGGAGAACACCGACTTGAGTTCGATCTACGATTTGGTGACGATGGTGTTGTTCGCCGGTTTGGCTGTGCTGTTCCTGCAACGCTCGACCGCGCCGGAGCCGCAGGATCACATGTGGCAATACGCGCCGCCAGCCATCGCGCTGGCGACCGCCAATCAGGTGGGTAACAAACTTCCGGAGATCGCTTGGGTGGCATGGCTGATCATCGCCGCGGCGGTGATCTATGTCGTTTACGTCTTGAAGCCGTTCAGACCCACGTCGTGATATCGTCGTGGGCGGTTGGGGTCGCCTTAGGCGCTCAGACGTGTTTTATACAGAGCACGACGACAGTCGGTCGTAAGCACGCGCGATAGTTCGGGGATTTCGAGGGTCGGATGAGTTGGATTGATAAGCTGCGTCCGGGTCGTCGCCCGCGCTCTCGCCCAACGGGACCCGGCGCGGGGCCCACGCGTTGGATAGCCGCCCCTGCGGGGACGGCCACCGCCGCGCGCGGCGCGGATATGCTTTTTCCGCGGTTCTCGTCGTCGGCCAGCGATCAAATTGACCATCGCGGCGACGACCCGCTGTCGGGCTTGCGGATCAAGCTGCGCGCCGCCTTTACGCCGGCGCAACCGATCACCGACCGCCGGATGTTTGCCGGACGCACCAAGGTGTTGACCAGCCTAATCCGATCGATCGAGGATCAGAGGTTGCACACCGTGATCTATGGCGAACGCGGGCTTGGCAAAACCTCGCTGCTGCATGTGCTGGCCCAAGCGGCGCGCGAGGCGCGTTACCTCGTGGTTTATGTAACCTGTGGGGCCGGATCGACTTTCGACGAGACTTTTCGCACGATCGCCGCCGGTATACCGCTGTCGTTCCATCGCCATTTCGGCCCCACCGCCGCCGAAGCCGAAAAAGGCGATTCCTTCGTCGCAACCCTAACCGCGGAAACCGTGTCGGTGCGCACGGCGGAAGATGTGTTGACCAAGGTGGTCGGTACGCGCGTCCTGGTCATTTTAGACGAATTCGACCGTGCGGAATCCGAGGAATTTCGGCGCAATATCGCCGAATTGCTGAAAAGCCTGTCCGACCGTTCGGTACGCGTCCAACTGGTGATCGCCGGTGTCGCCGCCAATCTCAACGAACTAGTCACGAACGTGCCGTCGGTCCAGCGAAATATTTTTGCCATGCACGTGCCGAAAATGTCGGCGGGCGAGATTCGCGAGCTCATTCAGAACGGTGAGAGCGTCAGCGGCCTAGCGTTCGATGATTTGGCGGTACAGGCGGTTGTTTCCCGGGCCATCGGGCTACCTTATCTCGCCACGCTCCTGAGCCATCGCGCGGCGATGACGGCGATCGATCAAGGCCGCACGACGGTCGGCGCGGAGCACGTCGCGCAAGCGACCCACGAAGCGGTCGAAGAATTTAGGGGACGCATTTCGCGCCGCACGCAAAGCCAAATCGACAGCCAGATTAAAAAAGGTGGTCTTGCCGCGCTCGGCGCTTTGGCTGGCGCGTCACAGACCTCGGGCGGCCCGTTCACGCGCGACGATATCGGGGTGATTCACGCCAATCAAGCGACGGTGGACGCCGCGCGCGACTTGGTTGACGTTTTGGCCGCCGGCAACGTGTTGTTTCAGGCGCAGGACGAGGAATTTGGTCGAACGTATCGGTTCATAGAGGACACCACCCCCGCTTACCTGTGGCTCTTGTCCCACGACGAACGTGACGGCGTGGGAACCACCGCCCGCCGCGCCTAGCCGCCTACCGCCTGCTCCACGGCCAGCGCTAGATCGAGCGCACGGGCGCCGTCGACCGCGTCGGCGATGGGGGCAGTGGGCCCGCCGCGCACGGCGGCGATAAACGCGCTCAAGCTCGCCCCTAGGGAATCGGCCCCGTCGGGCGTGTCGTCGAACTCGGTTTTGAGGGGGAAGGGAGTCGTGTTGCGCACCGTGCGCGCCAGGAGATCGACGATGATTTCCCCAGACGGGTAGACCAGCCGCCAACAGCGCTCGCGGGCCGACGCCGTGCGCCCCGCCCTAAACCGGGCAACAAAGCCGTTTTCGAACGTTACCTCGGCCTCGACGGTGTCGAGCGCGCCGTCGGCGCCCTGTTCGCCCTCGGCCTCTACGGCGAACGGCGGGCTGTTCGCCAAGATTAAGGCCAGGTCGAGATCGTGGATCATCAGATCGAGCACGACCGATGCGTCCCGATTGCGCGGCGACGGCAGGCCGTATCGTCGCGCCTCCAGCAGCAACGGCGCCCGCGGCAACTTGAACAGATTCAGCGCGCGCGCCGGAATGCGGTCTAAAAATCCGCAGGCTGCGATAAGTCGGAGTCGCCGCGCTTCGCCAATGATATCGTCGGCGCTTTTCAGGTCCACGGCAATCGGCTTTTCGACATACACCGCAACCCCGGCGCGCAAGGCCGCTAGCGCGCCGTCGCCGTGCGCGCTCGCCGGCGAACAAATCGAAACGACATCTATGGCGCTCAATAAGGCGGCCTGGTCGGTGAAGGCTTTGGCGCCATGGCGGACGGCCAGGGCGGCGGCGCGTTCGGGATGGGTGTCAAACACGCCGACGAACGCGATATCGTCACGCCGCGCCCATTGCGCCGCGTGATGACTTCCGAACACCCCGGCGCCGATGACGCCTGCCCGGATAACGTTCGCCGTAGGGAGTTTGCTCA
>JANXWN010000395.1 GCA_025351125.1 Caulobacteraceae bacterium
CCCCTGCATCACGGCTCCCGCCAGCCCCAACGCGCCGCCGACCAGCGCCGCCGCGACCGCGCGGGGCGCCCGGATTTCCCACAGAATTTCACCGGGCGCGGACGCCGAATACGCGAAGGCCTGCCAAAATTGATCAGCGGACAACGATGTTTCGCCCAAGGCGATCGACAGAGCGAGGGCGACAACCAATAAGGCCCCAAGGAAGGTGAGCAAGCGCATGCTCGCGTTGTAGCGCAAGATTTTTCCAAAGGGGAGCGGCGGCACGCGAAACATGCGCTAAAACAAACGCATAGAGCTACGTTTTCGCCATGCTACTGTGTTGTCTCGCCAGCGTCAGAGCGAGCGCTTGCGGTTTGTCCCAGTTTTGGCGAGGACGAGAGCCGAGGTTGGCTGAGAGGGCGCGGCTTTGGCGATCATCTGCACGCCGTCGGCGGCAAACCAAGCGGGGCAGGCGAGAATGGCGCTCGGCAAAGACACGAGCGTATGGCCCGCCAGCAGCCGTCGGAGGACCCGATGGCGCCCAAAACTCCAAGATTGAGCGCTGGCGCCGGCGGAATCGAAGAAGCCTTGAATGATCGCGGCGGGCGGGTGTGCGACTAACCGCTCGAGGGAAACAGTTTGGAACCCTTCTCGCCCTTCGGCATTTCTCAAGCCTGCCGCGCGCATCATGGCGTCAACGAGGGTTCCGCTTCCCGCCGTCGCGCCGCCCGAGGTCAAATACAGGCCCGGCCGCCCCCGCCAAGCACCGGCGGCCGCCGCCAACCGCCGATTCATAGCGACGATCAATCGTTCCGCCGCCGGCGCTTGCCGCAAGGCCGCGCCGACCGCGCGAACATTGCGCCGAACGCCGGCGAAGTCCGCGGCGTCCTCCAGGTGAACGACGGTCACGCCCCGACGCGCGAGAGCAACAAGCGCGCGCGGCTCTCCTCCCCACCAGCGAACCACCACATCCGGCCGCGCGGCCAAGACCGTCTCAATGTCAGCGCGGTTACGCGGCAAACCTTCTGCTTGCCGGCGTAAATATGAATCGCCGTTGAGTGCGCGATTTGAAAGCCCGACGATATTCGCACGCGGGCTAAGCGCTAGCACATACTGATCGGCGCATTGATCAAGCGAAAGAACTCGGCGATCAGGGGCCAGAACCGGGGTATCAAGCGAAAAAACGCCGGACCGCGCGCTTAGAGGGGCGGCCGCCAGCACCGCCATGAAAAACACGACTCCCCACGAGACGCTAATCGGCGATCAATCCAAACAGAAGGCCCTCGATCATCACGCGGGAAATTTCGTTCGGCTCGGCCCAATCGAATCTGGGCTTGGTAATTAGGAAGGCGACGAGGCCGTGGCAGGCCGCCCACAAGGCCTGCTGAACGGTGCGCGGATCGCCCGTTTTCAGGCGACCCTGACCGGCTATCTCCCGAACGGCGCCTGAAAAACGATGATAACACTGATCTCCAAGTTCGAGCGTGACCCGTTGCTTCTGCACCGACGCGGCCAAGGGAGACGAACAAAACACCAAACGGTAGGCATTGGGGTGACGTAACGCGAAATCGACATAGGCGCTCAGCATCATTCGCACCCGTTCGACGGCGTCTATCGGACGTGCCGAAATCTCCGTGTGAATGGCTAGCAATTCTTCCATGGCGGCGGTGCAAATCTCGAGAAGTATTTGGTCTTTGTCTCTAAAATGCATGTAAAGACAGGTAGATGAAACGCCGACTTCATCCGCGATCTTACGGATCGTCGCGCCTTCGTAGCCTTCGGCCACGAAGATTCTCTCGGCGGCTCCCAGGATTTCAGCCCGCCGCAAATGTCCATCGCCCTTCGGCTTTCGCGCGGATTTCACGGACTTGGTTAGGATGTCATTCACCGGCGCGTCGTCTCCATGACGTGGGTCTGATCCTCCATAGACGTGAAACCGTCACATATCGCAAGGGAAGCGTCGTTCGTTGCGAGCGCCGCGGGACTGGACGGCGGGACAGAGACACACGTAAGCGAGGACCATGACGCCTCCCGCTTCTCTCGCTATCGCCGACCGACCGTTGGTCCTACGCACATACGGCTGGCCCGATTACACGCTGATCGACAGCGGTGGGGGTCGTAAACTCGAACGTTACGGCCCCGTCACGGTCATTCGGCCAGAGCCGCAATGTTTGTGGACCCCTCGCCTCGCGCAGGCCGATTGGGACCTTGCCGACGCCGTGTTCGATCCCGTCGACGAAGACGATGCCGGGCGGTGGCGGCGCACGCGAGCCGTGCCGGATTTCTGGCCTATGACATGGCGTGATGTCGCCTTTCACGCCCGCCTGACGGCTTTTCGGCATTTGGCTTTTTTTCCGGAACAGGCCGCAAATTGGGAATGGTTGGCGGCGAAAACAAAAGCGCTCGGCGCGGGTTTGAGGGTTTTGAATTTATTCGGTTATACCGGCGTCGCCAGCCTCGTCGCCGCCGCCGGCGGCGCGACGGTGACGCATGTCGACGCCTCGAAAAAAGCCGTGGCCTGGGGTAAGGACAACGCGCGGCTCGCTGGGTTGGCGGCGGCGCCGGTACGTTGGATCTGCGAAGACGCGCGCAAATGGGTGGCCCGAGAACTGAGACGCGGGGCGCAATATGACGCTATCATTCTTGATCCGCCCAAATACGGCAGAGGTCCAGACGGCGAGGTATGGCGGCTGCATGAGCACCTGCCGGCGTTAATGGGGACGTGCGCCAGTCTTTTGTCGTCGGACGCATCGTTCATCTTGCTCAACGCCTATTCGGAACGCATATCCGGGCTCGCACTGGCTGGCGTGATGGACGACGTGATCGGCGAACGCGGCGGCGTCGTTGATTGGGGCGAATTGGCCTTGATGGAAGACGGCGGTTCACGCGGCGTCGGCTTGTCGTTTTTCGCCCGATGGAGCGCCGTTTAGTGCCACGGTCGATCACCTCATTATCGAACCCGACCGTCAAAGCGGCGCGCGCCCTCCATCTGCGCAAGGTGCGCGACGAAACAGGCCTCTTTCTGGTGGAGGGGTTGCAGAGCATAACGGAGGCCGTGCGATCAGGTCGTGCGCCGCGTTTGCTGTTGCACGGGGCGGCAGTCAGCGACCACCCGTTGATGCAAGACGCCGCGGCGGCGGCGAACGAAACCGTGGAGGTCAGCGACGCGATCCTCGCCAAGGTATCGCGTCGTGACAATCCGCAGGCGGTATTGGGCGTCTTCGAGCAGACTTTCACGCCTTTGAAAGCCTTGAATCCGCCAGCGGCGCGCTGTTGGGTCGCCTTGCAAGCGGTGCGGGACCCCGGAAATCTTGGCACTATATTGCGCACCGCCGACGCGGCGGGATGTGGCGGCGTCATTCTCGTGGGCGAGTGCTGCGATCCCTATTCTGTCGAGGCGGTCAGAGCGACCATGGGGTCGATATTCGCCGTCCCGCTGATGCGGGCCGGCGTGGCCGATTTTATCGATTGGAGGAAAGACTGGCCAGGTTGCGTGGTCGGGACGCTGCTGTCGGCCACAACCGACTTTCGGGCCGCGGACTATCCAGATCCG
>JANXWN010000414.1 GCA_025351125.1 Caulobacteraceae bacterium
CCCCTGACCTTGGGGCAGGAATTTTCCGGCTACGCCCAACAGGTCGAAAACGGCGTCGCGCGCGTCGAAATGACCTTGCCCATGCTGATGCAACTCGCGCAGGGCGGCACGGCGGTTGGTACGGGCCTCAACGCTCCCGTCGGTTTCGCGGCGGGCGTGGCGGACAAGATCGCCCAGATCACCGGCCTAAAATTCACTTCGGCGCCCAATAAATTCGAGGCCTTGGCGGCGCACGACGCGATGCTATTCAGTCATGGCGCGATCAACACCGTCGCGGCCAGTTTGTTCAAGATCGCCAACGATATCCGTTTTTTAGCCAGCGGACCGCGTTCGGGCCTGGGTGAGTTGGCCTTGCCCGAGAACGAGCCGGGGTCTTCGATCATGCCCGGCAAGGTCAATCCGACGCAATGCGAAGCCCTCACCATGGTATGCGTACAGGTATTTGGCAATCAATCGACCCTGACCTTCGCCGGCGCCTCGGGGCATTTTGAGTTGAATGTGTTCAATCCGGTCATGGCCTATAATTTCCTTCAATCGGCCCGCCTGCTGGCGGACGCCGCGAACAGTTTTACCGAACACTGCGTCATCGGCATCACGCCGCGTGAAGACAACATCAAGGCGGCGCTGGAGCGCTCTTTGATGCTGGTCACCGCCTTAGCCCCCAAAATCGGCTACGACGCCGCCGCTACAATCGCCAAGACCGCTCATCAAAATGGCACGACTTTGCGCGATGAGGCGGTCAGCGGCGGCTACGTTACAGCGACCGAATTCGACGCGATCGTCAGGCCGGAGATGATGATTGGTCCGGGGTGAAAGCGAACTTCCTCCGGCGCTGGGGATAAAAGACGCCCGCTAAGCGCGCCGGCTGACGGCGAAATCAGCCAAAGTCTCCAGGCCCTCGCGCCAGTCATTCTTTGGAAATACGCTTAACGCCGCCTTCGCGTTTTCGGCGTAGTCGGCGGCAAGGTCGAGGGTCGCGTCCAGAGCGCCGGCGCCGACGATCAGTTCGCGCGCCCGGCGGAAATCTGTTTCGGTTTGTTCCTTGCGGCCGATGGCGCGCTCCCAAAAATCAACCTCCCGCGGTCCCGATCGGGCCATCGCCAGCAGCAACGGCAGGGTGGCCTTACCCTCGCGAAAATCGTCGCCGGCATTCTTGCCCAGGGTTTCGGTGACGCCGCCGTAGTCGAGGGCGTCGTCGGCCAATTGAAACGCTAAACCTAGATTTTGGCCGTAGGCGCGCAACGCGGCGCAATGCGGCGCGCTGGCGCCAGCCGACACCGCGCCCGCTTCGGCGGCGGCGGCGAACAATTCGGCGGTCTTGGCGGAGATAATCTCCAAATAAGTCTTTTGCGACAGATTGAGATCGTGCGCCCGGGTCAGCTGTAGCACCTCACCCTCGGCGATCACGCGCGAGGCGCGAGACAAAATCTCCATCGCCCGCATTGAGCCGGTCTCGACCATCAGCTCAAAGGCGCGTGCGAAAAGGAAGTCACCAACCAAAACACTTGAGGGCGCCCCCCAAATCAGATGCGCGGCCGTCTTGCCGCGGCGCAAATTAGAGGTATCGACCACATCGTCATGCAATAGAGTCGCCGTGTGGATGAATTCCACCGCCGCCGCCAATTTAAGGTGCGCATCACCGCGCGCTCCAGCCAACCGCGCGGCGACGACGGTGATCAGCGGACGCAGCCGCTTGCCGCCCGCGTGGATCAAGTGATCGGCCAAAGCGGGAATCACACTAACGGGGCTGTGCATCCGGTCGGCGATCAGGGCGTCTACGCCGGCCATATCCGTCGCGGCCAACACCGAGAGGCGGTCGACGGACCCGGTCCGGCGGTCGATCACGGCTTTGATGGCGTCCAAGAGCGAAAAGCTCCTCATTCACGCGCCAGACCGTGCGCTGTTACGAATGACAATGGTGACGCGATAGGTCAGGGTCAAGCCGATCAGAGCTATTACGACGAGATCATGACCCTCACGTACGACCACATGTTAGGCGGCCAACTGCGTTTGACCCAACGCAAAGCCGGATACCGAGCCGGCCTGGACGCGGCTCTGCTGGCCGCGGCCTGCGACGCCGGCGCTGGCGCGCGAGCGCTGGAGATCGGTTGCGGCGTTGGGGGCGCGCTTTTGGCCGCCGCCCATCGCCGACCGAGCGCACGATTTACCGGCATTGAACGCGATGGCGACGCCGTCAATTTGGCCCTCGCGAATATCGACGCAAACGCCCTTCACGATCGTGTCACCGCGCGAGTTGGAGACGTCTCTAAACCGTTTTCCCGGCTCGGCGAGGCGCCGTTCGACGCAGTCTTCGCCAATCCGCCCTTCTTCGACGATTCTGGGGCGTTGCGCGGCCCCGCTGACGCCAAACGCGGCGCCTGGATTGCCGATGACGGCTGGCCAGTTTGGGCTAGCTACATGTTGAAAGCCGTACGGGACGGCGGGACGATTACGCTAATCCACCGTGCCGATCGCCTCGCCGATATTCTCGCCGCGCTCACGCCGAAATCTGGATCGTTTCAGATTCTCCCCATCCACCCCTTCGCCGACGCGTCGGCAAAGCGGGTCCTCGTCCGCGCGGTCAAGACTGGAAAATCTCCGCTGGTCCTGTTGCCGCCCCTCGTCCTGCACGACCGCGACGGCGGCAAGCACACGCCGACCGTCGAGGGGATCCTGCGCGGCGAGGCGGCGTTGGTGTGGACAGCATAAGAATTTGTACCTATATTTTGTAGGTACAGGAGGCTATCATGGCGGAGGCTAAGCTTTTCCGGTCTGGCGGCAGCCAGGCGGTTCGATTGCCTAAGGCGTTCCGGTTCGCTGGAGACAGCGTGCGCATCCACCGGGACGGTCGCCGCGTCATCCTTGAGCCCATCGATTCCCCAGTCGGCCGCACCATCGAGGAAATTCGCGCCTGGCTCGCGGCGATCCAAGCGACCGCGGGCGAGGGCTTTGCGCGCCCGGATCAAGGGCCTGATCAGGACCGTGACTGGAGAAAGTTCGATTGAAAGGATGGTTGCTGGACACCAACGTCCTGATCGATCTGATCTTCGCCAATTCGCCGCGCCTTGACGAGCGGTATGCCGGCGAGATGCAGACCACGACGCCTCTGTATGTTTCGGCGATCTCGCTTTTTGAGTTTCGCTATGGCGCCGAACGATCCCGCCGAAGAGATCTTCAGCTCCAGTCGCTCGAACGTTTTCTGGTCGCCACCGTCGTAATCGACTTTGACGATCGAGACGCACAAGTCGCGGCTTTGCTAAAGGCCGCGCTGGGGGCGGCGGGCACGCCGATCGGGCCGTACGATCTTCTGATCGCCGCTCAGGCTCGGGCGCGAAATCTCGCCGTCGTCACCGGCAATACGAGGGAATTCTCCCGCGTGATCGACCTCACCGTCGAAGATTGGACCGCCGCGCCCACTTAATTCTTCGCTTGATCGACCAGTTTGTTCTTGGCGAT
>JANXWN010000420.1 GCA_025351125.1 Caulobacteraceae bacterium
ACTGAATACCACTGCGCTCAATGCCTTGGCCATCAAGGCCACGTGTTCAACGACGGCCCGGCCCCCACCGGCTTGCGTTATTGCAACAATGGCGTGGCGCTGAAGTTCGTCGCGGCGTAAGCGCCCGTCATAGCGCGCCAAAGATCCTTTCTTTCTCGCCGCTTTTAGGGGGATTGGATCGCGGACTTTTGCGCGAGACGAAGGGGGCGCCCGACGCTAACGCCCGCCTGACGCCGAGTTGTTTCCCGTGCAGGGGACGGGACACGGCGGAGGAGTGCGCGTCACGACTTCACCTTGACGAACGATCCCGGTGCGTCCTCAAGCGGCTCGAGCGGACCCTTCGCCGGGTCGCGCGCCGGGATGTCCTTGCCCGACTTTGCCTTGAGCCAAGCCGCCCAATTGGGCCACCACGAGCCGGGGTGTTCGACCGCGCCGGCCAGCCATTCGTCCAGGGTTGGGGGCAGGTCCTCGTTGGTCCAATGTTGGTATTTCTTCGCCGAAGGAGCGTTGATCACGCCTGCGATGTGGCCCGATCCCGCCAGGGTGTAGGTCACCGGGCCGCCAAACAGACGCGCGCCTTTGTAAACGGATTTGGCGGGCGCAATATGATCTTCGCGTGACGACTGCATATAGATCGGCGTCTTGACTGCCCTCAAATCCAAATGCTCTCCCGCCATATCGAGTTTGCCGAGCGCCAAGGCGTTTTCGATATAAAATTTGCGTAGATAATACAGATGCAGGGTTTTGGGCATGCGGGTCTGATCGGAGTTCCAGAACAACAGGTCGAATGGTTTGGGTTCCTTGCCCATCAAGTAATTACTGACGAAGAACGACCAAATAAGATCGTTGCTGCGCAAAACATTGAAGGTGTCGGCCATGGTTTTGCCGGGAAGAACGCCACCGCCGGCGTCCATCTGAGTCTCAAGGTCTTTTAACCATTCCTCGTTGGTGAACATCAGCAAATCGCCGGCTTCCGAAAAGTCGGTCTGGGCGGCGAAAAAGGTGGCTGACGCCACGCGTTTATCCTTGCGCGCGGCCATGTGCGCTAGAGCGCACGACAACATCGTGCCGCCGATGCAATACCCTACCGTGTTGACCGTTTTAACCCCTGTCTGGCGCTGTACCGCGTCTATCGCGGCGTAGATGCCTTCGTTGAGGTAATCATCGATGGTTTTGGCGGCAAGGGTAGCATCTGGATTGACCCACGAGGTCACGAACACCGTCAATCCTTGGCCAACCAGCCAACGGATCATCGAATTGTCTTCGCGCAAATCCATAATGTAGAATTTGTTGATCCACGGCGGGAAGATCAGCAGAGGGATGTCGCAAACGCTTTTCGTGGAAGGTGCAAACTGTAGAAGCTGGATCAGATCGTTTTGGAAGACCACCTTGCCCGGCGCCGTGGCGACGTTTTCGCCGACTTTGAATTGGCTAAAGTCTGTCTGGCTAATGGAAAGTTTTCCGCCGCCGCGCTCAAGATCGGCGGCGAAATTTTTCATACCGTTCGCCAAGCTTTCCCCCTTGGTCTCCATCGCTTCGCGCAAGGCGGCGGGGTTGGAGAGCAGGAAATTGGAAGGAGAAAACGCGTCGGTCAGCATTTTGGTGGCGAATTCCACGCGCCGTTTGGTGAGTGGTTCGACGCCTTCGACATTGCTGACCAGATCGTTCAGCCAGCCCGAGGTAATCAGATACGATTGTTTGACGATGTCGAATAACGGGTTGGACGACCATTCGGGATCGTTGAAGCGCTTATCACCCTTCTGCGGGCTGGCCACCGGCGCCGGCGCTTGTCCGCTCGCGGTTTGGGCGGCGGAGCGCCAAAGTTCCATATAACGCGCAAACAGATCGGTCTGCGCTTGCATCAGCCGATCCGGTTGCGACGCCAAACGGCTCATCACCTCGCCCATGGCGGGGCCGACGTGCAAAGGGTCAGAGGTAAGGCTGGCCGGCGTTTCGGATTGACGAAAGGCGGCTTCGGCGATCACGCCTTGGGCGGTCAGGGCCGCACGCGCAAGGTTCAGCGACAGGCTTTCCAACGCCTTACGCTGTTCGCCGGACAAAAAAGCCAGACTATCGCGCGTCGTCGAGGGTGTCGGCCCGGCGCCAATTGTCCGATCAGCGACCGCCGCCGCCTCGATTTTCGGCTTTGCAGCGGTTTTGCGCCGCGGCTTGGTTCCGGTTTTCGCCTCGTTCATATCGCGCTCCTCTTCAAAGGGCGCGTCAAGCGCCCTTTCTCTTCGCCGTTTCCTGGCCTATGAGCGAGGCCGAATGCAATCTACGACCAAATCATCTGTAAAGTCTCGTAACGTCGTTATCGCCCTGGGCTTCTCGCTGGCGGCGCCGTGGGTTGCGACGGCATCGCCGTGCGGCGCCCCGGTTGGTTACCCGTCGTTCTGTTCGATCCCGCAAATTCCGCGCGACGTGCCAACTGCCGACGCTTTTAAGGCGGTTATTGTCGATACTAGGCTTAGCGGTCGAAGTCTTGAGCAAAACACCGACCCCAGCCATTTTTCTTTGGAAAACACTGAGGACTTCGCCGTCCAAGCCAAGCTGAGCGCCACCGCGCCACCGCCCATCACCACACCCGATCAAGGCGACACCGAAACGTTTTTGCGCGCCGCTCGCGCACGCGTCACGCCTCCTCCTAAACCTCACTGAGAAAGGCACAGCCGCGCCAGGATTTCGCAGGGCGCCGCGCCGTCCGCGATCTCTAGTTGCTTGAGACCAAAATGACTCCGGAATTTCACCGTATCAAGCGCCTGCCGCCCTATGTATTCGAAGAGGTTAATCGCCTTAAAGCTCGGCTGCGCGCCGAGGGCGTCGATATCATTGACTTCGGCATGGGTAATCCAGACATGCCGACGCCCAAGCACATCGTCGATAAATTGATTGAGACCGCGCGCGATCCGAAGTCCGGTCGCTATTCGGCGTCAAAGGGAATCTTAGGCCTGCGACGCGCTATGGCGGGCTATTACGAGCGGCGCTTCGGCGTCACTCTCGATCCCGCGACCGAAGTGGTCGCCACCTTGGGTTCAAAAGAGGGTTTCGCCAATCTCGCCCAGGCGCTGACGGCGCCGGGAGACGTAATTATCTGCCCCAATCCGGCCTATCCGATCCATGCCTATGGTTTCATCATGGCCGGCGGCGTGATCCGGCATGTTCCGGCTCTATCGCCCGAAGCCTATTTATCGGGCGTTAGCCGGGCGGTCGCCAATTCCGCACCGCCGGCCAGCGTGTTGATCGTCTCCTATCCTTCCAACCCCACGGCTCAATGGGTTGATCTGGAGTTTTACAAAGACGTCGTCGCGCTAGCAAAAAAACACGATATGCTGGTGCTCTCCGACATCGCTTATTCGGAGATCTATTTCGACGACAACCCGCCGCCGTCGATCCTGCAAGTCGAGGGCGCCCGCGACATTGCGGTCGAGGTTAATTCGCTGTCCAAAACCTACGCCATGGCGGGGTGGCGGGTCGGCATGGTGGTGGGGAATGCTCGGATGTGCGCGGCATTGTCGCGGGTGAAGTCTTATCTGGACTACGGGGCCTTCACGCCTATTCAGGTCGCCGCCGCCGCCGCTTTGAACGGTCCGCAAGACTGTGTGGATGATATCCGAGCGACCTACAAATCGCGTCGAGACGTCCTCGTGTCATCAATGGCCCGCGCCGGTTGGGACGTTCCAAACCCGCCCGCCTCAATGTTCGCCTGGGCGCCGGTGCCTGAGGTGTTCCGCGAGATCGGCTCGATGCGCTTTTCCAAATTGCTGATCGAGGAAGCCGGGGTCGCCGTTGCGCCCGGCGTGGCTTTTGGCGAAAATGGCGAGGGCTTTGTTCGGATCGGGTTGGTTGAAAACGAGCATAGAATCCGTCAGGCGGCACGCAACGTGAAGAAGTTGATGGATCAATCGGGACAAATCCTCAGCCGTATTCGCAACGAGCCGGCGGGAGTCTGATGTCCGCTCGGCAAAACCAAGTATCCACGAAGAAAGATGTCTGGCGCATTGGCGTCGCGGGGATCGGCACGGTCGGTGGCGGCTTGATCGACTTGGTGAGCAAACGCCGAAACTTTGCGCCGGGCGGCGGCGTCGTGGTCGTGACCGGGGTCTGCGCGCGCCTTCGCGACGCCAAACGCAGCGTCGATATCTCAAGCTTCCCGTGGTTTGACGATCCCGTCGCGCTGGCGCTTTCGCCCGATAACGACATATTTGTCGAACTCATCGGGGGTTCCGAAGGTCCCGCCAAAGCGGCGGTTGAAGCAGCTTTGGCAATCGGTAAATCCGTCGTCACCGCCAATAAGGCCCTGATCGCCTGCCACGGCGCCGAGCTGGCGGCCTTGGCGGAGGACAACGGCGCGGCGCTCTTGTTCGAGGCTGCCGTAATGGGGGGGACGCCGGCAGTCAAAATGCTTCGGGAAGCCATGGTCGGCGATCAG
>JANXWN010000428.1 GCA_025351125.1 Caulobacteraceae bacterium
TAAAATCCCTCCCTGTAAAGGGGGAGAAGCCTAAATGAGACCTGTCTTCGTCAACATCGGTGAGCGCACCAACGTCACCGGGTCGGCCAGGTTTCGTAAATTGGTCAGCGATGGCGATTATACCGCCGCGCTGTCGGTGGCGCGCGACCAAGTCGAAGCGGGCGCCCAAATCCTCGACGTGAATATGGACGAGGGCCTGCTCGACAGCGTCCACGCCATGACCACTTTTCTGAACCTGATTGCGGCTGAACCGGACATCGCGCGTGTGCCGGTGATGATCGATTCGTCCAAGTGGGAGGTGATCGAAGCGGGGCTGAAGTGTGTGCAGGGCAAAGCGATCGTCAATTCCATTAGTCTGAAGGAGGGCGAGGGCAAGTTTCTGGAGCAAGCGACCGCCTGTTTGCGGTACGGCGCGGCGGTCGTGGTCATGGCCTTCGACGCCAGAGGCCAAGCCGACACGCGCCAGCGCAAGGTGGAGATTTGTGCTCGCGCCTACACTTTACTCACCGAGCAAATCGGATTTCCGCCGGAAGACATCATTTTCGATCCCAACATCTTCGCGATCGCCACGGGCATTGAGGAGCACGACAACTACGGCGTCGACTTCATCGAGGCCACCCGGGCGATCAAACAGCAGCTGCCCCGTGCCCGGGTATCGGGCGGCGTTTCCAACGTCTCGTTCAGCTTTCGCGGCAATGAGCCGGTGCGGCGGGCCATGCACAGCGTCTTTCTGTATCACGCCATCGCCGCGGGTATGGATATGGGCATCGTCAACGCTGGAGATCTCCCGGTGTACGACGACGTTCCGGCCGAACTGCGCGACGCCGTCGAAGACGTCATCCTCAACCGCACATCCGGCGCCACTGAACGGTTGGTCGACTTGGCTCCGAAATACAAGGGGGGCAAGGCGGTGGCCCGCGTCGTCGATTTGGCCTGGCGCGAAGCGCCCGTGGCGGCGCGCCTCAGCCATGCTCTGGTTCACGGCGTCACTGAATTCATCGACGCCGATACCGAAGAAGCGCGCCTTGGCATGGACCGTCCCCTGCATGTGATCGAAGGGCCGTTGATGGATGGCATGAACGTGGTCGGCGACCTGTTCGGCGCGGGCAAGATGTTCCTCCCGCAGGTGGTCAAGTCGGCGCGCGTGATGAAACAGGCGGTGGCCTGGCTGCTGCCGTTCATGGAGGCGGAGACCGCCGGAAAGCCGCGTCAGATGGCGGGCAAGGTGTTGATGGCCACCGTCAAGGGCGATGTTCACGACATAGGCAAGAACATCGTCGGCGTCGTTCTGCAGTGTAACAACTATGAAGTGATCGATCTGGGCGTCATGGTCCCGGCGGACAGAATCTTGGACGAGGCGGTGGCGCAAAACGTCGATATCGTCGGCCTCAGTGGCCTGATCACGCCGTCTCTGGACGAAATGGTGTTCGTGGCTGCGGAAATGCAGCGGCGCGGCATGGTCATGCCCTTGCTGATCGGCGGCGCGACGACCAGCAAGACGCATACGGCGGTCAAGGTCGCGCCAGGTTATCGAAGCGGCTCCACCACCTACGTCCTTGACGCCAGTCGCGCCGTTGGCGTGGTCTCCTCGCTGTTGTCGAAAGACCATCAAACCGCGTTTGAAGCCGCCACCCGCGCGGAATATCAACGCGTGCGCGAGCAATTCAGCCGTGCGCAGGCGGCCAAGGTGCGGACGCCCCTCGCCGCCGCCCGCGCCAACCGCTTCGCAATCGATTGGCCGTCGTGGCGAGCGCGTAAGCCCGCCTTCGTCGGAACCCGGACCTTCCCGCCGTGGGACCTCGAAGACCTCGCCCGCTATATCGATTGGACCCCGTTCTTTGGCGCCTGGGAACTGGTTGGACGATTTCCCGCCATCCTGGACGATGACGTAGTCGGCCGAGCGGCGCGGGATTTGTACGCCGATGCCCAGGTCATGCTGAAACAAATCATCGCCGAGCGCTGGTTCGAGGCGCGCGGCGTCGTCGGTCTGTGGCCGGCCAATGCCGACGGCGACGACGTGATCGTGTGGACCGACGAAACGCGCACCGTCCCGCGCGCCCGCTTGCACACCTTGCGCCAGCAGATGGCTAAAAGCGAAGGCCGCGCCAATACCGCCCTGGCTGACTTCATCGCGCCGAGCGGCGCTGACTATATCGGCGGTTTCGCGGTGACCGCCGGTCATGGCGAGAGCGCGGTCGCCACACGCTTTAAGGCCGCCGGCGACGACTATTCAGCCATCCTGGCGGCCGCCTTGGCCGACCGCCTCGCCGAAGCCTTCGCCGAGGCGATGCACAGCAAGGTGCGCACCCAATTGTGGGGATACGCGCCGGACGAGACGCTCGACGTCGACGCCCTCCTTGCCGAACAATACCAAGGCATCCGTCCCGCGCCCGGCTACCCTGCCCAACCCGATCATACCGAAAAAGCGACCCTGTTCTCGCTGCTGGACGCCACGGCGGCCACGGGCATTGCCCTCACCGAAAGCTACGCCATGACCCCCCCGTCGTCGGTCAGCGGTCTCTATTTCAGCCACCCGGCCGCCCACTATTTTGGCGTCGGCAAAATCGAACGCGACCAAGTGGAAGACTACGCCGGGCGCAAGGGCTGGGACGTCAAAACGGCGGAACGCTGGCTGTCGCCGATCTTGAACTATGAGCCGTCGCGGTAACTTTGATGGCAGCCACATCGTCGATCTCGTCGATACGGCGACGCTTCGGCGATCGTTCTCCGAAGTCTTTGTTAGAGGGGGCCTGAGGCTTCATCAGGCGGCCAGGCAATTGACTACGCCGGCGGGGCGGTGCTTACGGCTTCCGACGGCGGGGAGGCAGGCGCGGTGTCGGTGGGCGCCGTGGGCGCGGCGGGGTCGGGCGTCGGCGTGTTATATTTCAGGGCCGCGCCGAGCAGGGCCGCGTTGGCTTTGAGGCTACGCGCGGTGGAGGCGCATTTGTCGGGTAGGCCCCACGACAGCCAAGCGCGCGCCAATTCGCGGTGGGTTTTGGTCTCGACCGGCGCCCAGATGGCGCGGCCCTGGTTAATGGCCGCGATCCCGTGCGGGGCGATGGGCGAGGGACTGGCCTTTTCGGCCGCTTCGACGGCGCTCGACAGCACCCGCAACTCCTTGCGCGCCGCCAGCATATCTTGGGCATAGGGTTCCCGCTCGTTCTTGACCGTTGAGCCCCACATGCGATCAATATCGCGCAAATCCGGCTTTACCGTCTCGTACACCGTCAGGTATTCGCTGAGCGCGCCGTAGCACCAGGCCGACAACTCGTAGTCGTTGGTCGGCGCGCCCGCCGGAAGGGGTTCCCCAGCGTCACGCGGCGCGGTTTGCGCCGGAGCGCTCGACGCCAATAGACAAAGGGACAAAATGAGGGGGATCGCCTTCATGTGGATGGTCCTTGGAGGAAAATGAGCGGTTAAGAACGGGATGCGGGACCGTAGCCGCCGCCGCCGGGGGTGAAAATTTCAAGGATGTCGCCCGCCCGCGCCTCAACGGCGAAACAGCCGGAGAGTTCCTTTACAGTCCCGTCGGCGCGGATCAACCTCTGTTCTCCCCGCTTGGCCGCGCCGCCGCCCGCCAAACCTTGCGGGGCGTGCTCGCGGCGGGTGGACAGCAGGGCGACCTGTAAACGGGCCAAAAAGCGGATGCGACGAATGGCGCCGTCACCGCCTACTTGAGCGCCCAGGCCGCCGGAACCGCGCCGAACCGCGAAAGTTTCGAGGCGCACCGGAAACCGGCGTTCCAGGACTTCCGGGTCGGTCAGGCGAGAATTGGTCATATGGCTATGCACGGCGCTCGCGCCGGCGGCGTGTCGCGTCGCGCCGATTCCGCCGCACAGAGTTTC
>JANXWN010000449.1 GCA_025351125.1 Caulobacteraceae bacterium
CAAGGCGGTTCGTCCGCGCGCGCGGTGCCAATCCTCGGCGACGGCGAACAGGGCGGCGAACACCGCGGGATCATCTTCGGCGGCGATCAAACCAAAATGGCCGATAGAGCGATCGGTCCGGGCGAGATGATCAAATTGCGCGCTGATCCGACCGACGTCTCGTCCGTCTTTCCGCGCCAGCCAAAATTGCACATCGGCATGGTCAAAGAACGGATTGTGCTTCGCCGACAGAGCTTCGCGGCGTTCGAACATCAGGGGCGCGATGTAGCGGGAATCGTGGGCCTGCAACCGCATCGGGACGCGAATAAAACGCTCGAGCAAGGCGGGTGTATCCACGGCGATGATTTGTAGGCCGGCGGTCACGGACGCGCTCATCCTTCGGCGTAAAGCAAAAGGCTGACGGCTCCGGCGGCAAACCCGATCGGCGCACCCCAGGCGGCGACAATCGGCGGCAGAACCCCGGTTTGTCCCATGGCGGTCAGCAGGCCGTCGGCCACCAAATACAACAGGCCGCAGCCAAGCCCGAAAATTACCGGGCCCGTTTGGTTGCTGCGCGCGTAGCCTAAGGCGGTTGGCAACGCCAAAAGCAACATGATGATCGGAGCGACGCCCGTGGCTAAGGTGCGGAACAATCGCGTTTTAAATTGGCTCGGGCTTTTATCGACCGGACCCTTGCCGAACAAAGATCGATAGGCCGTGTTGGAGGTAATCTCGTAGGAATCGGCAAACAATCGGCGCATGTCGCCGGGACTTAAGTTACTGCGCCAATCGAGCGCCGCTACGGTCATCTGCGAAGCGCGCGCGCCGCCCAGACCCGTGACCGCGGCGCCGTGCAATTTCCAACCGCCGCTCTCGGCCGTGGCGGTCCGGGCGGTAATCCGCCGCGTTAGCGCCTTGGCGTCGTTCCGCTCATAGATTGACACGCCTTCCAGGGTCTTTCCGTCGCGCGCGGCGGTTCGCACCACGACAACGCTGTTATCAATATGAAACCAGCGCGGCGAGGGCGCGCCGCGCGTTGCGCCGGGCGCGCTGTGCGACCACCAACTGGCCAACGCCTGTTGGGCGCGGGGGGTGACTTGGTCGGCGACCGTCAAATCCAACACCGCAACCGATAAGGCGACCGGCAGGGTGCGGCGAAAGATCTCAAACAACGACATGCCGGTGATCCGCATCACGACCAATTCGCTGTTGCGCGCGAGTTGGCTGAAAGTGAAGATGGCGCCGGCCAAAACGGCGAACGGCGCCACTTCGCCAAACATATAAGGCAGTCGCAGCACCATGTAGCGCAAGATGCCGATGCCGCCGCCGCGCGCCAGGATATCGCTGGTGCGCTCCAACAGATCGATCAGCTGCAATAGCCCCATTAACGCCGCCGCCGCCGCCGCCGTGCGCACGGCCATCATCCGGGTCAGATAAGCCGACAAGCTCAATGCGCCTTTGGTTTGCATGGCCGTCGGAGTCGTTTTGGCGCGGCGTTGAAATAATCCGTCGATCCGCGCCAAAAACCCTGAGATCGGCGTATCGCCCGGACGTTGGCGGCTGGACAAGAACAGCCAGAGGCCCAGCGCCAACATGACCGCGAATATTCCGCCGATCGCCAGCAGAGGATTAACCTCGCCCTTTTGCGCGAAGCTCTTGCACAAGGTCACCCCGTGGTGGAAAGCGACCAGCAAAACCGCACCGACAATCATCCCCGGCGCGCGTTTGCCGCGCTTGGCCGCCAACGCTAAGGGCAGCGCCAACAATGGCAGGAGCGGCATGGCCAACGAGCGGGCCAACCTGGAATAGAGTTCCGCCAAAAGCACGCGGCGCGGGATAAGTGCGTCGGACCGCCCGCTTTCGCCGATCAGTTCGGGCAGGGTCATTTCCTGCTCGTCGCCGCCGCGCGGCCTCAGCACTTCACGGGTATTGAGCACTTCGTGGTCAGCGAAATCCCCAAAGCGCAACAACCGTTCGCCACCGGCGGCGGCGTCGGACAAAATGAGCCCGCCCACCAGCCGCAAGTCGGTGGTCTTGCCATCACGACCCAATCCCAGCCGGCCGGCGGTCGCCGTAACAATTGTCTCGCCGGTAGATGATTTGCGGCGGATAAACACGCCCTTGAGGCTTCGCCCGGTGGCGTCCGCGTCGTCGGCGGTGATCGTGAAATCGGGGCCGGCGTGGATAAACACCTGGGGGTCCAACCGCGCGGTCCAGCCGGCGTCGGTGGCGGCGTTCAGCACGGCGCGATAACCAAACCGGCTATAGGGCTGCGCATAGCCGACCAAAACCAAGCTGATCACGCCCAAGACGGCCCCCGCGAAGACGAGGGGCGCGAGAATTCGTTCAAACGAGACGCCGCCGGCGAGTATGGCGGCGATTTCGCTCTCTTCATCCAAACGGGCGATGACGATGAACATCGCGACGAAAAACGACGCCGGCAGGGCCAACCCCAACTGGTAAGGCACCAGATTGCTAATCAAACCAAATAGATAGCCTAAACGCGCGCCGTTCGACGCCATTTCATTGATCAGACGCAAAGTCTGTTCAAGCAGAAACGCCACCAGGGTAACGCCCAAAACGCCGGCCGCCGGCAGGGCGAGCATACGCAGCAGGTACCCGTCCAAGATCGACGGTCGCCAAGGAACGCGTTGATTGATCGGCGCGCGAAGCGCCATCGAAGCCATCCGAATCTAGACGACACCGCCGGCGCGACGTCGATCAGCGGCAAAGAATCCGAGCTGGCGTCCGACGTCGGCGAAGATCGCCAGGGCCGCATCGATCTGCGCGGTCGTATGCGCGGCGCTGACGCTGTTGCGCAGCAAACAAGTCTGCGTCGGCGTGGCGGGAGGGACAGCCAGGTTGAGGTATAGCCCAGCCTCCATCAACAACTTCCAAAACATCACGGCGATGTCGCGATCTGGCATGGCGACGGCGATAATCGGACCGGCTTGCGGACCCGTTTGAAACCCCATGGCGTTCAAACCCTCGTAGAACCGCACGGAATTGCGCATCAGATCGGCGCGAAGGTAGGTCTCCGATTGCAACTTTGACAACGCCTCCAACGTCGAGGCGATGACGCCGGGCGGCAGGGAGGCCGTGAACATATAGGGACGACACGTGATCCGCATGACATCGAAATCGGGGTTGCTGGAAACGATAAACCCGCCGACACTTCCCAGACTTTTTGAAAACGTTCCGACGATAAAATCGACATCGGCTTCCACACCGACGGCTTCGGCCAAACCGCGACCTTTTTCGCCTAACACTCCCATCGAGTGCGCCTCGTCCACCAAGAGGTAGGCTCCGGTCTGACGTTTAACGTCGACGAATTCCTTGAGCGGGGCGGTGTCGCCCAGCATTGAGTAGATGCCTTCGACGACGATCAGGCGATCCCCCGGCAGTCCGTCTAAACGTCGCAGGCGCTTATATAAATCGTCCGGATTATTGTGGCGAAAGCGAATAACCTCGGCATAACCGAGGCGCGATCCGTCGTAGATGCTAGCGTGGCTGTCGGCGTCCAGCATCAAATGGTCGCCGCGGCCCACCAGTGTCGAAAGCGCGCCCAAATTAGCCTGATAGCCGGTTGTAAACACCATCGCGTGGTCGCGACCGTAAAATTCGGCCAACGCTTTTTCCAGTTGCAAATGGCCGTCGTAATTGCCGAACGCGACCCGCGAGCCGGTGGTGCCGGTGCCGAGCCGTCGCGTCGCCTCGACGGATTTTTCGACACAATCGGGATCGAATGTCAGGCCCAGATAGTTATGGCTCCCAAACAGAAGGATTCGCTTGCCGTTGATGATGCCTTCGGTCGGTGACAATATCTCATCAAAGCGGACGTTCAGCGGATCAACGCCGTGGTCTTTCAGAGAGTCGTAAGCGACTTTATAGGCGGCGTGTTTGGCGAATATGCTCATGTTGGGGTCCCGCTCCGCAGCTGTTCAACTGCGTTAATCAGATCAGCAACCGTCTGTATTTGGGCGATCCTGTCGAGCGGGATAGAGATATCATAAAAATCTTCAATCGCCATGACGAAATTCATCAC
>JANXWN010000474.1 GCA_025351125.1 Caulobacteraceae bacterium
ATCAACACCGGTTTTCTGGATCGAACGGGCGACGAAATCCACACCGCCATGGAGGCCGGACCGATGGCCCGCAAGGACGCCATCAAGGCCGAGCCTTGGCTCGCCGCCTATGAGACGCGCAATGTCGAGATCGGTCTAGCCGCCGGCTTTCCGGGCCACGCCCAGATCGGAAAGGGCATGTGGGCCGCGCCGGATCTGATGCAGGCCATGCTGACCACGAAGATCGGCCAGTTGAGGGCGGGGGCCGGCACAGCCTGGGTGCCGTCACCCACGGCCGCGGTCCTGCACGCCTTGCATTATCACGCCATCGATGTCGCCGCCGTTCAGGCCGAGACGAGCGCCGCGGCGCGCGCAACCGGACTGCAAGATTTGCTCACGCCGCCGCTGGCGCTGTCCAATTGGAACGCGGCCGATATCCAACAGGAACTGGATAACAACGCGCAGGGTATCCTCGGATATGTCGTGCGTTGGATCGATCAAGGAGTGGGTTGCTCCAAAGTCCCCGATATTCATGACGTTGGCTTAATGGAAGATCGCGCGACCTTGCGTATTTCCAGCCAGCACATCGCCAACTGGCTACATCATCGGGTGTGCGCCGAGCCTCAGGTCGCCGAAACCCTAACGCGCATGGCGCGTGTGGTGGACGCGCAAAACGCGCACGACCACGCCTATAAACCCATGAGCCTCGATCCGGCCAACAGCATCGCTTTTCAGGCCGCGATCGATTTGGTGTTCGCGGGCAGGGGACAGCCCAACGGCTACACCGAGCACATTTTGCATCGTCGCAGACGCGAGCGCAAAGCGCAGATCGCGGCCGCGACGGCCTAGTCGAGCGTCATCGGCGCCACGTCGCCCCCTACCGCTGGGTTGACGCCGAGTCGCTTCGCCCGAAGGGAGAAAAGAAAAGGGCGGGGATCAGACTGTGGTGCGCTGGTCGATGGCCGCTAGAACTTGGTCTGTGTCGGATGGTTTTGCCATCGCCTCGGACTCGGCGTCAAAACGATCGGCGATTTGCGGGTGATCGCGCCGCATCTCCTCCAACAACGAAATAATTTTGGCGCTCTTTTTGTCGCTCAAGAGAGTCAGTTCCAGGGTAAATTGCGCGCGCCTTTCGGCCAATTCGTCCTCTCGTCGTTGAGTGATAAGGATCAGAATGGAGATCATCAACGCGAAAACACCGCTAAACAATCCAAGCCACCCCAGCGAAGACAGCGTGGGCGCGTGGGGGTCTAGCCAGTTCAACCCGACCCAAGCCGCGACCCCGGCCGCGATCACGATTATCGAACTGGGCCGTCCGATCACGCCAGTGAGGCGATCAAGCGCCCGTTGAAGGGCAGTAGTGCGACGATGATGCCCGCGGTGAAACTCTAATAAGGTTTGGACGGTGTCTTCGACGTGTTGCGCAAGATCGGCGTCGTGCGGCAATTTTGCAGCGCGCGTATCCGTCATCCAAGATTTCCTTCGAGTCCGATCAAAGCCGCCGAGAAATGTTCGATATGAGCAAAAAAAAGAGGCGGCCGTTAAGCCGCCCCTCTCGCCGTCAATACCAGCCGGCTCTAGCGCTTAATAGCAGCGCCGACTTTATCCTGTGCCTTACCGACTGCGTTTTGCGCGGAGCCGGCGGCCTTTTGAGCGGCGCCCTTCGCTTGCATTTTGGGATCGTTCATCGCCTTGCCGGCGGCTTCCTTCACCGATCCCGCTGCTTTTTTGACGGCGCCGTCGATACGATTTTCGCTCATGATAAACCTCGCTGAGATGTGGATCGAGACCCCAGAACGCCGAGCCCAGCCAGATGTTCCCGATTTTTCTGCTTCGACGCGCCTGCATATCAGCCCGGGCCCTCAAAACTCGCTAGCCCGCCCATCCGGACGCCTGGTATTCCGCTCCGCAGCGGGCGACGTCCCAGCCGCCGTAGCGCTGCATCGTTTCTTCAAGCAGATCGGGCTTATCACCGTCCGAGCGGGTGACACCGACTAGGGTGGCGCCGCGTCGAATCGCTTCGCCAAGTATCTTCGCCTCAACCGCATAAATTCCGGTGTCAGCCAAAATTGCCTCTAATCGCCGGGGCGAGCCAGATTTAACGCCTTTTTCCGCGCCGTGGGTCGGCTTTCCTATCATCCATCCAAGACCGATAACATCGCCCAGATCGGCAAGCCTGCAGTCCGCAAGACCGTCCAAGATCTTCATCGACACTGCCAACCGATCTCCCCGCAGCTGCGTGGTCAGATACATCCGCAGGGGACTCAACCGGTTCGCGATGACGCCGATCGACGCTGGCGCGTATCCCAACGCCGCGATCTCATCAATCGCGGCCCCCACCCTTGTCGCGTCGACGAAGATTCGGACGATGGGATGATCCACGTGTCCCTGATCCGACGTCATCAATCGTGAGGGAGGCTTCGCTCTCTCCCCCATCTCCGGGGCGTTAAGGCTTGCGTTGCGCATCGGGCGCCGGTTTTGATCCACGAGCCACCAAGCCGATGACAACACCGGCCAGCGCGGCCACGCCTAAAGTTAGATAGGGCCGGTCGCGCAAAAACGGGCCGATCTCGTCAACCATTTTTTGCGTTTTGTAGGAGGCGCCCTGCAAATTGTCTTTAGCGTCGTCACCCAGTTTGGCGGCGGTCGCCGACGCGCGCGAACCTAGAGTATTTACGGCCGACTCGGCTTTGTCGATCACACGGTCTAACGCGCTGTGAAGTGACCGGGTGGCCGATTTGGCGTTATCTTCCAACGACGAGGCTGCATTGTCGTCCTGATAGGTCATGAAGAGGTCCTGGTTAAAAGGTCAAAATCAACAACGCCGAAATGGCGGTTTGGCGCGACACGACGCATCGCAGGCCTTCCGGGCCACAGCTTAACGCGCGATCGGCGCAATGGCTCCCAAGCAAAAGCGCCGCCGCGGGCGTTATTAGAAATCACTGTGGCGACGATCAGGGATCGAAATTCGCGCGAGCGCGTTGAAAGCGCTGACCGGTGGACTCGACAACTCAGGGCCTAGATTGCGCACAAGGCAAACGGGAACCCGCTAGCGTCTTCCCCGATCGCGGCAGATCGCGCGTTGCTTGGCCGGCGCCAAAGATTTGCGCGTCGTGCGGCAGCCGCACTCAAAAATCGTTGGAGAGTTCATGAGCCTGATATCGAGCCTCGCCCCGCAACTGCCCTATGTCAGACGTTACAGCCGGGCCTTGACCGGAGATCAACGGACGGGTGACCGATATGTCAGAGCGACATTGGAGGCTTTGGTCGCCGGCGAGCAATTTTTGGACGGCCAAATCGATGCGCGCGTGGCGCTCTACAAAACCTTTCATGTGCTCTGGAACTCCACCGGCGAAAAACTTGCTGAGCAAACGCTTGACGCTCAGGATGCGGAACTTGGCTTGGCCGAGCGGCAAATCCGCCGGATTTCGCCCAAGTCACGCCAGGCGTTTTTGTTAACTACGGTCGAAGGGTTCACGCCGTCCGAAACGTCGCAGATCCTCGGCGACGACATCGCCTCGGTCCGGCGCCTCGTGGCGCGGGCACAGGCCGAAATCGATGAGCAACTTTCGACGGACGTCGTGATCATCGAAGATGAACCTATAATTGCCGCCGACATCGCCGCTACCGTGGAAGACATGGGCCACTGCGTATTGTTTATCGCCGGCACCCGCAGTGAGGCCGCGGCCTACATGAAGGGACCGACGCCCGGTTTGGTGCTCGCCGACGTCCAATTGGCGGACGGCAGCTCGGGCATTGACGCGGCTAACGACATTCTGCGCGGTCACGTCGTGCCGGTGATTTTTGTGACCGCTTTTCCCGAACGTTTGTTGACCGGTCATGGCCTGGAGCCGACGTTTCTGGTTACGAAGCCCTTCCAGCCCGAGAATTTAAAGGCGGCAATAGGTCAGGCGTTATTTTTTCACCCGCACCAAACCCGTCCGGGGAGCCGCTCCTCGCCGGACGCTGTCGCCGGCTGAGCCTAAGCCCGAAGCAGGGCTCACGTGTTTCATTACCACCTATCGGCGCTCGTCAAAGCGCGATGATCGGTTCGGCGCGAACGAGGGCGGCGCGGAACCCTGACGCTTCGACGTCGTTGTCACGTCGAATCGGCATGTACCGCGGAGGCGTCCGGTGACGATGAACAAGCGACTCTCAGGTGTCGTCGCCGTCTCGATATGTTTGCGTGCGGGGGTGGCGATGGCGCAAGCGATCACTGACCCGACGACGTCCCCAGCGGAGAAACCAGCTGCTCACGCGGCTTCGCCGTCGCCGTTTTCCGAAACCGTCGCTTTCACGGTCGACGGGCTCGACAGCGCCGTCGGGGGACGGCGCCCAGGGGTGGGCTTTGTCGACCTGATCAAACTTTCTGTAAGCTACGACGGCGGGACGGTCGGCCATGATGGCCTCTCCGGGCTTATCAGCATCGAGCATGCTAATGGCGCCGGCTTTACGACCGAAAAAGTCGGTGCGTTGCAGGCTGTCAGCGCGAACGAGTCGACTCCGGCGGCCTTGCGGCTCTACGAGGCTTGGCTTCGACGCGACATTCTACAGGGGCGCGGCGCTGTCAAAGCGGGTCTGATCGACATCAACACCACCTTTGATGTACAAGAAACCGCAGCCGTGTTTCTCAACGGCTCTCACGGCCTGGGTCCGGACATCGGCGACACCGGGCGCAATGGCGCTTCCGACTATCCGACGCCGGCCCTGGCGGTGACCGCCGTTTATCGACCGGCCGAGGGCTGGACGGCGCAATTAGGAATTTTTGATGCCGTGTCGGGGGATCCTAATCATCGTGGAAGACTGCTCGCGATCACGCTGTCGGCGCGCGACGGCGCCCTGCTGATCGGTCAAATCGAAAGGCGGGTCGGTGACCGAGCGCGCGTGGAATTGGGCGCGTGGGCCTACACGGCGGCCTTTCCGTCACGCGACGCCTTTGACGCTGACGGCACCCCTAAAAAAATCGGGGGCAACACCGGCGTTTACGCTCTAGCGGAAGGCCGCCTTTCACCCTCGTCTCATGAGGGAGGCGGCTTGAGCGGCTGGCTGCGCGCGGGCGTCGCCAATGGCCATATCAACCCGGTGAAAAACTATTTAGGGGCGGGCCTCGTCTATACCGGTCCGTTCAAAGGACGTGATTCCGACGAAATCGGCGTGGCGATCGCTCGGGCGGCGAGCGGACGGCCGTTGCTCGTGGGCCATGGCGGCGAGGAGCTCCAACCGCGCGCCGGCGTCGAAACGGATTTTGAACTGACTTACCGTTATGCATTCAAATCGTGGCTGACAATCCAGCCGGACTTGCAATATGTCGTTCATCCCGCGGTCGACGCGAAGGCCCGCAACGCCTTGGTGGTGGGCGTTCGCCTAGCCTTTACGGCGACAAGGTAAAGCCGCCAAACCTAAGGCTAGTTGACGCGAGGCGACGGCGCGGCGATGACGGCTTTGGTTTGCGCGTCAATCGGGCAGGGGCCGCCTTTGTCAAAACAGGTCCGGAGCGTTTCGCCCTCGGCCATTCGCCAGTCGACGCGGGTGCTGTAATGCACGCAATTTTGGTCGGCCGACCGATAGATCACCGGCACATACGCCTGTGCAATGCCAGCGGTCGTGGCGCCGACGGTAATATGTTCGATCCGCACACGGCGCGGCGACAATAGCGTGGCGCGACCGCGACGGCACACGCGTCCTTGAAGGAGCAACCGGTCGCCGACCGGCGTCACGCCTGGGGCGCTGAGCGAAAAGTACGGCGATCCGGTCGCCTGAGACTGCAGAAGGACGCCGCCCGGCGAAGCGCAGCCGCTTGGGCCCAATAGCATAAACGCCATAGCCGCCCACACCGGGGCCTGGCGGACGTCCGTCATCACACTGATGTTGCTAATGTAGGCCAGATCACCGCGCATGTCGGGCCTTGGTTTTAAGCCCCGCCGGTTTGGCCGCGCGCGCTTTGACCTTCGGCGTGGCGATGGGCGCACGCCCCGCCAAACTGGCGCGCAGCACGGCCATGAGGTCCACCACGTTGGTGTCTTCCGGCGCATCTACCTTAACCGGCTTGCGGCCTTTTCGCTTGTCGGCGATCAAGGCGCGTAACGCTTGTTCGAACCGGTCGACAAATTGTTCAGGATCGAACGGCCCTTCCTGCTGCTCAATAATCTTTTGTGCGATGGCGACCATCGCCGCCGGCGGCTCGGCGTCACTGATCGGGGCGAAAATCTCATCGGCCGCGCGCACCTCGTCTTGCGTGCGAAGGGTGTAGGCCAAAATCCCCCGCCCGCGCGGCTCGAGGGCTAACAATCGTTCGCGGGTCGACATTACAATGCGGCCAAGCGCGATCTGGCCGGTCTGCTCAAGAGCCGCGCGGATGACCCCGAACGCCTCTTGCGCCAACTTCCCATCGGGCGCGAGGTAATACGGCTCGTCCCAATAGATACGGTCGATCTGCGATGAAGCGACGAAGCGTTCGATATCGATGGTTTTAGTGCTGGGCAAACGCACCGATTTGATCTCTTCGTCGGAAAGCAGAACGTATTCATCCTTCTCTATTTCGAAACCCTTCACCAAACCCGCCCGTTCGATCGGCCCGGTGTCCGGATCAGTGGTAATCATTTTTATGCGATTATTGGTTTTGGGGTTGATCAGGTGAAAATGCACGTCGCCACCCGAATCCGTAGCCGTGTACAGAGCGACCTGACATGTCACGAGAGACAATTTGAGGTGACCTTGCCAGAGAGGGCGGTAGGGCATCGACGTGATCTCCGCGTTGAAATGTGCCGCGCGCGAACCGACCAGCTTATTTTAGCGTAGGCCTAGCGAAAACCCACGGCCTCGCCTTCGGTTCCTTCAGACCCTGAGGCGGGAACCGTCGGCCCGACCGCGCATTACCGGTCACATCGATCGTCCCCAAATTCCGGAGCTCGCCGTGCCGAAAAAACCTTCGTCGCCGTCTCGTGGCGTTGTCAGCGCCGCCAGCGCGAAAGACCGCGATTTGGCGCGTGATACGCACACCGCCGGCGCCCAAATGACCGGAAATCAAGGGGTTGCGATTTCCGATGATCAAAATTCGCTCAAAGCCGGTGTGCGCGGTCCGACTCTGCTGGAGGACTTCCATCTACGGGAGAAGATCACGCATTTCGATCATGAGCGAATTCCCGAGCGGGTGGTTCACGCGCGCGGCGTAGCGGCGCATGGCGTGTTTCAAGCCTATGAAAATCTGTCGGATTTGACCCAGGCGGGCGTTCTGAACGATCCGACGCGACAAACGCCGGTTTTTGTTCGTTTCTCGACGGTCGCCGGATCGCGCGGCTCGACCGATTTAGCCCGCGATGTGCGCGGGTTTGCCGTGAAGTTCTACACCCAGGAAGGTGTTTGGGATTTGGTCGGCAACAACATGCCGGTGTTCTTCATTCAGGATGCGATCAAGTTCCCCGATCTGATTCACGCGGTGAAACCCGAACCGAATAATGAAATCCCTCAGGCGGCTTCCGCCCATGATACGTTTT
>JANXWN010000012.1 GCA_025351125.1 Caulobacteraceae bacterium
CACCGCGGCGTTGAAGAAGATCCTGGCCGGGGGCGTAGCGGCGACACCACCCGACGCCATGGACAAGCGGCGCGATGGCCTGATCAACAATCTCAACGCCGCCGCGCCGCGCGACTTCGACAAGACCTACATGGATCAGCAGGTCGCCGCTCATAATGAGGCCCTTACCCTGTTCAAGGGCTTTGCCGACCACGGCGACAATGACGCGCTCAAGGCCTTCGCGGCCAAAACCGCCCCGACCATCCAGGGTCATTTGGACATGGCCAACCAGATGAACGGCGCGATGAAATAGCCGAAGAACGCGCGCACGCTCGCCCGCGCGCCTATCACTGTGGATATACCGAACTGAATCCTGGGCGGTCTCATCGCCTCGGCGACGCATCCCGCGCCTGGGCGAGTCGCCGCGCGCCTTCGTCCAGGGTTTCGTCGAGTTTGGCGAAGCAGAGGCGAATGATCGAGGTCACCGGGTCAGTTTCGTAGAACGCGCTGATCGGTATCGCCGCAACGCCGGTCTCCTCCACCGCGCGCAGGCAAAAAGCCATATCGTCCTCGGCCACGCCCGATGCCGCCAGGTCGACGTTGAGAAAGTAGGTGGCTTGGCTGGGGAGGACGGCGAAGCCTTCATCGGTCAAGGCGCCCGCCAAGCGATCGCGCGAGACGGCGAGGTCCGCGGGCATGGCGGAAAACCAGGCGGCGCTGTTGTCCAGGCCCCAGGCCACCGCTGATTGCAGATTGGGCGGCGTGGTGAAGGTGAGGAACTGGTGCGCCTTGGCCAGGGCGTCGGTCAGCGCCGGCGCCGCTATCAGGAAGCCGATCCTCCAGCCGGTGAGCGCGAACATCTTTCCCGCCGAACCGATCTTCACCGTCCGCTCGCGCATCCCCGGCACGGCCATCAGCGGGCGAAAAGGCGCCGCGGCGAAGGTCACGTGCTCCCACACGTCGTCGCAGATGGCGGTGACGTCATAGCGGACACAGAATTGGGCCAGCAGGGTCAGATCCTCGTCCGGGCAAACCGTCGCGGTCGGATTCATCGGGCTATTGAGCACCACGAGACGGGTGCGGGGCGTGAAGGCGTTTTCCAGATCGACCCGCGTGAACCGCCAGTGCGGCGGCTGCAGGCGCACGATCACCGGCACGCCGCCGGCGCGGCGGATCATCGGGGCGTAGGAATCGTAGGCGGGCGCGAAAATGACGACCTCGTCGCCCGGTTCGATCAGGCCCAGAAACGCGCAGGCGAGGGCCTCGGTGGCGCCGGAGGTGACGGTCACCTCGGTCTTCCAGTCTAGATCGAGGTTTTGAAGCCGTCCGTAATGCCGGGCGGCCGCTTGCCGCAGTTCCGGCAAGCCCGCCATGGGCGGATATTGGTTATCGCCGTTCAGCACCGCTTCGGCAGCGTGGCGGCGAATGGCCAAGGGGCCCGGTTCATCGGGAAAGCCCTGGCCCAGATTGATCGCGTCGTGCTCGCGGGCGAGGCCGGACATCACCGTGAAGATGGTCGTCGGCAGGGCGGTGTAGATCGGGTTGGCCATGGCAGGAAATTCCTTATCATGATGGCCATGCAAGTCATCGATTTTGAGCCCAGCTTCGCCGGAGCGTTTTTCACGCTTAACGAGGCGTGGGTGAGCGCGCACTTTGAGATGGAGGCCAAGGATCACGAGGTCCTGAGCGATCCGCAGGGCGCGATCATCGACAAGGGCGGGTTTGTGTTCATCGCGGTCGAGGGCGACGAAGCGGTCGGTTGCTGCGCGCTCATGGCGATGGCCGACAGCGGGTTCGAAATCGCCAAGATGGCGGTGGCCGACGGTTTCAAGGGCAAGGGAATCGGCAAGGCGCTGATGGCCGCCTGCATCGCCCGCGCCCGAAGCGTCGGCGCGCCGCGACTTTACCTCGAATCCGGCAGCGTCCTCACCCCGGCCTTGACCCTCTACCGGTCGTTCGGCTTCCAAGACCTGCCGCCGGAGCGCCGGCCGGTGTCGCCGTACGCGCGCGCGGATGTGTGGATGGAACTCCTGCTTTAATCTCCCTCCCCATAAAGGGGAGGGAGATAGAAATTAGCCCCGCGCGCGGAGGTGGGAATGTTCGTATCTAAGCGTCTTCCTTAATCTTTCGCTTGCGGAAGGTCGGGTTCAGCACCTGTTTGCGCAGGCGGATCGACTTGGGCGTGACTTCGACCAGTTCGTCGGTGCCGATGTAGGCGATGGCTTGTTCGAGGGTCAGGCGGCGCGGCGGGGTTAGGCGGATGGCTTCGTCCTTGCCCGAGGCGCGCACATTGGTCAGCTGCTTGGCCTTCATCGGATTGACGTCGAGATCGTCCGGTTTGGAATTTTCGCCGATGATCATGCCCTGATAGGTCTTTTCGCCGGCGCCGACGAACATGGTGCCGCGGTCTTCCAGGTTCCACAGCGCGAAAGAGGCGGTTTCGCCGTCGGAATTGGAGATCAGGGCGCCGTTGCGGCGGCCCTCGATAGCCCCCTTATACGGTTCGTAATGCGAAAACACCCGGTTAAGCACGCCCGATCCGCGGGTGTCGGTAAGGAACTCGCCCTGATAACCGATCAGGGCGCGTGACGGCGCCATGAAGGTGACGCGGGTCTTACCGGTGCCCGACGGGCCCATGTCCTTCAATTCGGCTTTGCGGGCCGACAGTTTTTCGATGACAATGCCGCTATAGTCTTCATCCACGTCCACCACCACTTCCTCGATGGGCTCCAGACGTTTGCCGGTTTCGGGGTCGTCTTTGTAGACCACCCGCGGGCGGCTGATGGACACTTCAAAGCCTTCGCGCCGCATCGATTCGATCAAGACGCCCAGTTGCAGCTCGCCGCGCCCGGAAACTTCGAAGGCATCTTTTTCGCTCGTTTCGGCAACCTTGACCGCGACGTTGGCCTCGGCTTCGCGCAGCAAGCGTTCGCGAATGACCCGGCTTTGCACCTTGTCGCCGTCACGCCCGGCCAGCGGGCTGTCGTTGACCGACACGGTGATGGCGATGGTCGGCGGATCGATCGGTTGGGCGGGCAGCGCGCCTTCCGCTTCGAGAGCGCCGATGGTGTCGGCGACGGTGGCGCGGGTCAGGCCGGCGACGGCGACGATATCGCCCGCCAGGGCTTCCTCGATCGGTTGCCGTTTCAATCCCCGAAACGCCAAAAGTTTGCTGATGCGCCCCCGTTCGACTTCGACGCCTTCGCGCGACAAGGCGCGAATGGCCATACCGGGCACGAGTTTGCCCGACTCGACGCGCCCCGTGAGAAGACGGCCTAAAAAAGGATCCGCTTCGATCAGCACCGCCAGCAGTTGGGCGGGTTGATCGGCCTTGGCTTCCGCGGCCGGGGCGGGCACGTGTTCGACGATCTTGTCGAACAGCGGGGCCAAATCCTTGCGTTCGTCGGCCATATCGACCACGCACCAGCCTTGCTTGCCGCTGGCATATAGATGGGGGAAGTCGAGTTGTTCGTCGGTCGCGCCGATGGCGGCGAACAGGTCGAAGGCTTCGTTAAGCACCTTATCGGGATCGGCGTGCGGGCGGTCGACCTTGTTGAGCACTACAATCGGCTTGAGGCCTAGTTTCAAGGCCTTACCGAGCACAAATTTGGTTTGCGGCATGACGCCTTCTTCGGCGTCCATCAGCAGCAGACACCCATCGACCATGCCGAGAATACGCTCCACCTCGCCGCCGAAGTCGGCGTGGCCGGGGGTGTCGATAATATTGATTCGCGTCTCGCCCGCCGCCCCGTGCCACAGCACCGATGTCGCCTTGGCCAGAATGGTAATGCCGCGTTCGCGTTCTTGATCGTTGGAGTCCATCGCCCGTTCGGCGTGCGCCTCGTTGGCGCGGAAAATACCCGACTGGGCCAGCATTTGATCGACAAGCGTGGTCTTGCCATGATCGACGTGGGCGATGATGGCGATGTTGCGCAGAGGCATGGAAAAGGGCGTTCTTTGATAAAGGAGGCCGCTCTTAGGCGATCAGGGCGTCGAAAGCCACCCCGCAAGAGGCGGCGCGTGATTTCATCGCGCCCTGCAAGCGGTCAACTAAGTGCATTGCAACATTATAATAATTTCGCCGTCTCGGACCCGGCTAACGACTCCGTCGGGACAAATTAGGGAAATTCCCGCCAAATTTATCCCCGGGCCGCGAATGAAAGCTTGACAAATTGTGCGGTGCACCGTAGTTTAGTGTCATGAGGCGTCGCTGACGTATCTGCCCTTTATGGGCGTTTCCTCCCTAATGACTGGCCGCGCTCTTTTATAGGAGCGCGGCCTTTTTTATAGTTCAAGTCGCCCACCAGTCGATCGCGGCAAGGCGATTGAACAGTCGGTCAAGATTATTCTTGAGGACGGCAAACCCCGCGGTGACGTTCAGGGAGTCCGGATCGAGGTAGAGCGCGCGATTAATTTCGACCTGCAAGGTGTGCACGTTTTTAGCGGGGCGGCCGTAATGCTCGGTGGTGTATCCGCCCGCGTAGGGCGCATTGCGGGCCACGCTGTAGCCGAGTTCCTGTAATTCGCGTTCGACCAACCGCGCAACGCTCGGCGAACATGACGCGCCAAAACGATCGCCCAACACCATGTCGCACCCCGCGCCGCTGAAAGCATAGCCCGCCGCTATGGCGGGCATGGAATGCCAGTCGATCTATATCGCCAATCCGTGGCGGACG
>JANXWN010000046.1 GCA_025351125.1 Caulobacteraceae bacterium
CGGATATTCCGCGACGCGCGGCTGCCGGGTTTGGCCCCCGCCGAGCGCGCGGCGATCTACGACAATCTGAACGCGACACTGGCGCGACTGCACGGCATCGACGTCGCGGCCGCGGGGTTGGCCGACTACGGCAGGCCCGGCGACTACTTCCAGCGGCAGATAGGTCGCTGGACCCGGCAGTATCGCGGCGCTCAGACCGAAGACATTCCGGCGATGGAGCGGCTGATCGAGACTTTGCCGGGGCGTATACCGAGCGACGAGGCGTCGGCCATAGCGCACGGCGACTACCGGTTGGAAAACGTGATGTTCCACCCGAGTGAGCCGCGCATTATCGCCGTGCTGGATTGGGAGTTGTCGACATTGGGCCACCCTTTGGCCGATATCGCGTACGGCTGCATCCTTTATCATTCGGCGTCGGAAAGCTGGGGAACGCTAGCGGGCGTCGACTTAGAGGCCGCCGGTATTCCGAGCCAGGACGAATACGTCGCCGCCTATTGCCGCCGGACGGGCCGCGCCCGCATTGCCGATTTCAACGTCTATCTGGCCTTTTCCATGTTCCGCCTGGCCTCCATCGGTCAGGGCGTGTTCAAGCGCAACATCGACGGCATCGGCAATTCCGCCGGCACGGTGAGCAATGACAACACCAAATACTTGGCCGCGCAGGCCTGGGCGGCGTTGCAGGGTTGATCCCTCAGCTAATGCCCGCCGAAGCTCATCAGCGTTGACACGCCCACCCCCGCGGCCCGGAGCCGGTCGGCGCCCCCAAGGTCGGGTAGGTCGATGACAAAGGCGGCGGCGGCAATCCGCGCGTCTGCCGATTGGATCAGATCGACGGCGGCCAGCGCCGTGCCGCCGGTGGCGATCAGGTCGTCGATCAGCAAGACTCGCTCGCCGGGACTGATCGCATCCACGTGGATTTCCAGGGCGTCGGTTCCATACTCCAGAGCATATTCGACGCTGCGGGTCGTGTGCGGCAGCTTGCCCTTTTTGCGCAGAGGCACAAACCCCGCCGACAGTTGGTGGGCGATGGCCCCGCCCAGGATAAAGCCGCGGGCCTCGATCCCCGCCACCTTATCGATTTTCAAGCCCGCGAATGGCTGCAATAGCTCATCCACCGCCTGACGAAAGGCCCGCGCATCGGCGAGCAAGGTGGTAATGTCGCGGAACATAATGCCCGGCTTGGGATAGTTCGGAATGGTGCGGATAACGTCGGCGAGGTTCATGCGTGTTCCGATTTGAGGACACGGCCGATAATGGCCGAAAGTGCGCTGATCATCTGTGAATCACGGGCGTGCGGGGCCGTTACAAGAGCGCCGTCCAGCGCGGTGTCGATCGGTGAGGGCGGCCGGATCGACGGCAGGGCCAGCGCCAAACGGCGCACCAGATCGCGCGCCGTTTGCGCATTGCCGGCCATGACCTGCAGGATCTGCGTCATTTCCACATGGGCTTCGGCCTCGCGCCAGCAATCATAGTCGGTGACCATGGCGACGGAGGCGTACGGCAACTCCGCTTCGCGGGCGAGCTTGGCTTCTGGCATGTTGGTCATGCCGATGACATCACAGCCCCAGGACCGATAAAGCGCGCTCTCGGCCTTGGTGGAAAATTGCGGACCCTCCATGGCGAGATAGCATCCGCCTTCGACAATTCGCGCGCCCGCGTCCCGCCCCGCCTGGGCGGCCATCGCCGAGAGCCGCGGGCAGACCGGCTGCGCCATCGAAACATGCGCCGCCAACCCCGGACCAAAAAAGCTTTTCTCGCGGGCGAACGTGCGGTCGATAAATTGATCGACGATAACGAAATCCCCCGGCGCCAAGTCTTCACGCAGCGAGCCAACCGCCGAAAGCGACAGAACGTCAGTGCACCCGGCCCGCTTGAGCGCGTCGATATTGGCCCGGGCGTTGACCTGCGAGGGCGGCAGGCGGTGGCCGCGGCCGTGGCGAGGCAGAAACACCAGTTTGAGCTTCCCCAATCTTCCGATCAGAAGATGGTCCGACGGCGCACCGAACGGTCCGCTGATCTCGGTCCAACTAGGATCCTCTAGTCCCGCGATATCGTAGACCCCCGAGCCGCCGATCACGCC
>JANXWN010000050.1 GCA_025351125.1 Caulobacteraceae bacterium
CCGGTTTGAGGACTAAAGCCATGACCGCGACCATCATTCAGACCAACACCACGCCGTTCAATACCGTCGCCGTCGACTCGGTGACCCTCGACATTATCGAAAACGCCCTGCGCAACGCGCGCGTGGAGATGGACACCACCTTGGTCCGCACCGCCATGTCGCCCGGCATCCGCGAGCAGGGCGACGCGTTTCCGCTGATCGCCGATTCCAAGGGCCGGATGATCGTCGGCCAGTTCGGCTCGTACATCGGCCCGTTCCTGGAGGGCTTCGACGGTACGGTCGAAGACGGCGACATGATTTTTTTGTCGGACCCCTATTCGGTTCAGGGCGCGATCAGCCATTGCAACGACTGGCTGGTGCTGCTGCCGGTATTCAAAGACGGCCGCTTGGTCGCCTACACCTCGATGTTCGGCCACCAGTCGGATATCGGCGGCAAGGTCGCCGGATCCATGCCGATCGTCGCTCACTCGATCTTCGAAGAGGGCGTCCGCATCCCACCGGTGAAAATCTGGCGCCAGGGCGTCTACAACGAAGACCTCATCAAGCTGATCATGTGCCAGACCCGTTCGCCGGAGTGGTGCAAGGCCGATCTGAACGCCCTGATCGCCGCCTGCCGTGTCGCCGCCCGCCGCGTGGTGGAGATGTGCGCCCGCTTTGGCGACGACGTCTTTTTCTCGGCCACCGAAGATCTGCTGGCTCGCAACCACCGAGCGATGAAACAGTTGATCGAGCAGTCGATCGGCGAGGCGCCGGTAAGTTTCGAAGACTATATCTGCGACGACGGCATGGGTTACGGCCCCTATAAAATTCGCTGCACCATGTGGCGCGAAAACGGCAAGGTCGTTCTCGATTTCGACGGCACCGACCCGCAAAGCGCCGGCTCGATCAATTTTTTGCTGAATGAAAACATGATGCGGATGTTTTTTGGCATTTACATGATCATGGTGTTCGATCCGCAAATTCTGTTTAACGACGGTTACTACGACTTGATCGATGTTCGTATTCCGGACGGCTCGCTGCTCAAGCCGCGCTTCCCGGCGGCGCTGTCCGGGCGAACCCATGCTCTAGGCCGGCTGTTCGACATCCTCGGCGGCCTGCTAGGCCAAAAGACGCCGCAATTTCTGAACGCCGCCGGTTTCTCTTCCAGCCCACACTTGTTTTATTCCGGGCGCGACAAGACGGGCCGGTGGTTTCAACTCTTCCAGATTGGCTTTGGCGGCATACCCGGGCGGCCTATGGGTGATGGTCCGGATGGTCACTCGTTGTGGCCGAATTTCACCAATGTGCCCAACGAGTTTCTCGAGCGTTACTTTCCGCTGCGGATCGAAAGATACGACACCGTGGCCGATTCCGGCGGTGTCGGTCTGCATCGGGGCGGCAACGGCATCCACATGTCGTATCGCTTCTTGGAACCCGGCTTGATCGCCATCCACGATGATCGCTGGTTCATCCCGCCGTGGGGGGTCAACGGCGGGGCGCCGGGCGCGCGGGCGCGCAAGATCCTCGAGAAAGCCGACGGTACGCAGACGATCATGGGCGCCAAGCAGGAGGACATCCCGGTTGAGGCCGGCGATCTGCTGCACTTCATCACCTGGGGCGGCGGCGGTTGGGGTGATCCGTTCGAGCGCGACCCCGCTCTAGTCGCCCATGAGGTTGTCGAGGGCCTCGTCACCGTTTCGGGGGCGCGGGGTTACGGCGTGGTTATCGGCTCCGATGGATCGGTCGATGCAACGGCAACCGAGACGTTGCGGACTGACCTGCGCGCCGCGCGCGGGCCGACGATCGCGATGTTTAATTATGGCCCTAACGTCGAGCAATTGCGGCGCGCCTGCGAAGCGGAGACTGGCCGTCCAGCGCCGATCCAGCCGATTTGGGCGACGCCGCTCGCCATCGCGGCCGAATAGCCGGGTATTGATTATGCTGCAAGCGATGGGCCTGAACGCGAGCGTCGATCGGGAGATATCGTCGCCGACGCGCCAAATTTTTGCGACGACACCGCCGGGCAAGTCGCTTGACGATCCGGCGCCGTTCGCCGGGCGGTTTGGGCGTTGGAGTACCACCGTATGACCGCTTTGGTGGGAACGCGCATGGTCAGCGACGACCGAACGGCGCGCCAGATATTCGAAGATCTGGTGGCCTCGTCGAAAGCCGTCAAATTCGGTTTTGGCGACAAATTGGCGATTATCAACGTCGATGTGCAAAACGCCTACACACGGATCGAGGAGTTCGCGACCGCCTATGAGGCGGACGCCAACCAGATTGAGCACATCAACACGATTTCAGCTATGGCCCGCGCCAAAGGCATGCCAGTGGTCTGGACTCACGTCGCTTACGCCGCCGATGCCTCCGATTGCGGGGTGTGGGGTACGATCACCGACACGGCCGATAGTCTGCAGAACATTAAATATGGCAGCCGGCGCCATGCCTTCGACGATCGTTGCGACATCGATCAAGCGCGCGACGTGATCTACACCAAGCGAATGCCGTCAGCCTTCTTCGAGACGCCGCTGCAGAGCTTGTTGGTGTTTCACAAGGTGGATACCGTCGTGGTGACGGGGGGAAGCACGTCGGGTTGCGTCCGCGCGACGGCGGTAGACTCGCTCAGCCGGGGCTATCGGACCATTGTTCCGCTCGAGACCACGGCAGACAAACACGAGAGCTATCACTTCGCCAATCTGACCGACCTCAAGCTGAAATATGCCGATGTCGAGCCCGTGCGCTATGTGATCGACTGGCTGCGCAGCCGCCCCAAGGCGTAAGGGCGGCGCCATCTGGGACTTTGCGGCCTCCTGCCTGACGAAAGTTCCTCATTGCTCAACCGTCCGTTTTTGGACGGGACAAACGCTTGACGGCCCTTAGGGAACCAGTCGTTTGTGTGGCGCGAGAAAGTGTCGGCCGGATCCCGGCGGGAGGAAAACAATGAGCTACCAGAAAATCAAGGTGTCGCACGACGGGGCGGTCACAATCATCGCGCTCAGCGACCCGACCACGCTGAACGCCGCGGGATTGGATTTGGCGGTGGAATTGCTCGATGCGTGCAAACGCGCGGTGATGGGCGATGCACGGGCCCTGGTTCTAACTGGCGAAGGCCGCGCTTTTTGTTCAGGCGCAAATTTGCAAGTAGGTCCGGGCGGCGGCAAGCGCGACGTCGATGGAAAGCCCGACGCCGGCGCGGCGTTGGAAAGCATCTACAACCCGCTGGTGACCTACATCAAGGAAATGCCCCTGCCACTGGTCACGGCCGTTAGCGGCGCGGCTGCCGGTATCGGCTGTTCGTTGGCCTTGCTGGGCGATTTGATCGTGGCCGGCGAGTCCGCCTTTTTTCTGCAGGCTTTTCGGCGGATCGGCTTGGTTCCCGACGGTGGCTCAACCTACCTTTTGCCGCGCATGATCGGCAAGGCCCGGGCGATGGAAATGGCCCTGTTGGGCGAACGGATTTCCGCGGCGACAGCGCTTGATTGGGGGCTGATCAATCGCCTTGTTCCCGACGCGGAGTTGATGTCGACCGCCATGACCCTGGCGCATGCCCTGGCGAATGGACCAGCCTCGCTCGGACTGAGCCGCCAGCTGATCTGGGCGGCCATGGATTCCGATTGGAGCACTCAATTGGATCGCGAGCGGCAAGGCCAGCGAACGGCGGGAAAGACCGAAGACTCCGTCGAAGGCGTGGCCGCTTTTCGCGAAAAACGCCCGGCGCAGTTCAAAGGCGTCTGACGCGCCGCGCCGTCGGCTCGGGGGCTGGGGGATCTCCCGTCTCGTCTGATGGCGTTAGAATCTCCTTATCATTGCTGTTTCGGCTTGTTAGGGATCAGGGATGACCGCCGAATTCGACTTCGCTTTGGGCGAAACCGCCGAAATGATCCGCGACACCACGCGACGTTTCGCGGTCGACCAGATCGCGCCGATCGCCGCGCGGATTGACGCCGAAAACATTTTCCCGCGCGAGCTTTGGCCGCGGATGGGGGCTTTGGGCCTGCACGGGATCACCGTCGAAGAGGAATTCGGTGGCCTGGATTTGGGTTATCTGGAGCACGTCGTGGCGATGGAGGAGGTCAGCCGGGCTTCGGCATCGGTAGGCCTCAGTTACGGCGCGCACTCCAATCTCTGCATCAATCAAATCCGTCGCTGGGGAACGGCGGAGCAAAAGGCCCGCTATTTGCCAAAACTGATCAGCGGCGAACATGTCGGTAGTCTGGCCATGTCCGAGGCCGGATCGGGTTCCGACGTCGTATCGATGCGTTTGAAAGCCGATGCGGTCGGGGCCGACCGTTATCGCCTCAACGGAACCAAGTTCTGGATCACCAACGCGCCGAGCGCCGATACCCTGGTGGTCTACGCCAAGACCGGGGCGGGATCCGGCGGCATCACCGCCTTCCTGGTCGAGAAGGGCATGGCGGGGTTTTCGGTCTCCAAAAAACTCGACAAGATGGGAATGCGCGGCTCGGACACCGCCGAATTGGTGTTCGAAGACTGTGAGCTGCCGGTTGAAAACGTCATGGGTCCGGTGGGCGGCGGGGTCGGGGTGTTGATGTCCGGCCTCGACTACGAACGCGCCGTGCTGGCCGGCGGCCCGCTGGGAATTATGCAGGCCTGCCTCGATGTGGTCCTGCCGTATGTTCGAGATCGCAAACAGTTCGGCAAGGCGGTCGGCTCGTTCCAGTTGATGCAGGGCAAGGTGGCCGACATGTATGTCGCGCTCAATTCGGCGAGGGCCTATGTCTATGCCGTCGCGCGCAATTGCGACGCGGGCCGGACGACGCGGTTTGATGCTGCGGGCGCGATTTTGTTAGCCAGCGAAAATGCGGTCAAGTGTTCGCTGGAGGCGATTCAGGCCCTGGGCGGGGCCGGGTATACCAAGGAATGGCCGGTCGAACGCTTCGCGCGCGATGCGAAATTGTATGACATCGGCGCGGGCACTAACGAAATCCGCCGCTTCTTAATCGGTCGTGAGATTATCGGGGCATGAGCGCGCCGGTCCTGGAGAGCGCCGTAAACCGCGCCGCCCCGGCGTTTATCGCCAACGCCGCCCACAATATCGCTCTGCGCGACGCGCTGATCGCCAAGGTGGCGAAAACGGCGCTGGGCGGCGCGCAATCGGCCCGCGAAAGGCACGTGGCGCGTGGCAAGCTTCTTCCGCGCGAGCGAGTGGAGCGCCTAGTCGATCCTGGTTCGCCCTTGCTGGAGATCGGTCAACTGGCGGCGGGCGGCATCTATGGCGACGACGTGCCGGGGGCCGGGATCATCACCGCCGTCGGTCGCGTCTCGGGGCGTCACTGCATGATCGTCGCCAATGACGCGACGGTGAAGGGGGGCACTTATTACCCTTTGACGGTGAAAAAACACTTGCGCGCGCAGGAGATCGCCGAAGCCAACCATTTGCCGTGCATTTATTTGGTGGACTCAGGCGGCGCGAACTTGCCTCACCAAGACGAAGTCTTCCCCGACCGTGACCATTTTGGGCGGATTTTCTACAATCAGGCGCAGATGAGCGCCAAGGGCATCGCCCAAATCGCCTGCGTCATGGGCAGTTGCACGGCGGGCGGGGCCTACGTTCCGGCCATGTCCGACGAGACGGTGATCGTCCGCGGGCAAGGCACGATCTTTTTGGCCGGGCCGCCGTTGGTGAAGGCGGCTACGGGCGAAATCATCAGCGCCGAGGACTTGGGCGGGGCCGACACCCACGGCCGCAAGTCGGGCGTGGTCGATCATGTGGCCGACAACGACGAGCACGCCCTTTCCATCGTGCGCGATATCGTCTCGACCCTCCCCCCGCCGCCGACGCCGGATATTAACACGGCGACGCCGCGCTCGCCAAAATATGCCGCCGCCGAACTGTACGGCGTGATCCCCAACGATGTCCGCGCGCCCTACGACGTGCACGAGGTGATCGCCCGGCTGATCGACGGCTCGGAATTTCACGAGTTCAAGGCGCTGTACGGCGCGACCTTGGTGTGTGGCTTCGCGCACATTTGGGGTATCCCGGTGGCGATCCTGGCTAATAACGGCGTCCTATTCAGCGAGAGCGCGCAAAAGGGCGCGCACTTCATCGAACTGGCCTGCCAGCGTCGGATTCCTCTGTTGTTCTTGCAAAACATCTCCGGCTTTATGGTCGGCGGCAAATATGAGGCGGAAGGCATCGCCAAGCACGGCGCCAAGCTGGTGACGGCGGTGGCGACCGCCAGCGTGCCTAAGATCACCGTCCTGATCGGCGGCAGTTTCGGGGCCGGAAACTATGGCATGTGCGGCCGCGCCTACGCCCCGCGCTTTTTGTTTGCTTGGCCCAATGCTCGGATCAGCGTGATGGGAGGCGAACAGGCCGCCAGCGTGCTGGCGACGGTACATCGCGACGCCCACAGCTGGAGTCCCGAGCAAGCCGAGGCCTTCAAGGCCCCGATCCGGCAAAAATACGAAGACGAGGGCAATCCGTATTACGCGACAGCCCGGCTGTGGGACGACGGCATCATCGATCCGGCGCAAACCCGCGACGTGCTGGGATTAGCCTTCGCCGCGGCGTTGAACGCTCCCGTGCCGGAGCGCGCGCAATTCGGCGTGTTTAGGATGTAGCCGTGAACGCCACAATCCCCTCGGTCTCGCGACGCAAAAGCGCCTCCCGCGCCTTTGTCCGACTGTTCGCGCAAGCGAGGACGACGGATATTCGGCCATGACAGCGGAACGCGGACCACCCCTCGCCGGTCCACCTCCCCGTTTTGGGGAGGACCTATTGTGATCGAATCCGTGCTCATAGCCAATCGCGGGGAAATCGCGTGCCGGATTATCCGCACGGCGCGGGCGATGGGGGTGCGCACGGTCGCGGTGTTTTCCGACGCCGACGCGGCGGCCCCGCATGTTCGGCAAGCGGACGCGGCGGTTTATATTGGTCCCTCGCCCGCGCGGGAATCCTACTTGGTCGGCGACAAGATCATCGCCGCCGCCTTGGCGACGGGCGCGGAGGCGATCCATCCCGGCTACGGATTCTTGTCGGAAAACGCCGACTTCGCCCAAGCGGTGCTCGACGCCGATCTGATTTGGGTCGGCCCGCCGCCCGCGAGCATCCGCGCCATGGGACTCAAGGACGCCGCCAAAGCCTTGATGGCGGCGGCCGGCGTGCCGGTCACCCCGGGCTATTTGGGCGAGGTGCAAACGCTGGCGCGTTTACAGGCTGAAGCCGACGTTATTGGCTATCCGGTGCTGATCAAGGCGGTGGCGGGCGGCGGGGGCAAGGGGATGCGCCAGGTGCAGTCGGCCGCGGATTTCGCCGAAGCGCTGGCATCCTGTAAGCGCGAGGCGGCCTCGTCTTTCGGCAATGACCACGTTCTAATCGAAAAATACATCCAGCGTCCGCGCCACATCGAAGTGCAGGTGTTCGGCGACACGCACGGCCATGTCGTCCACCTGTTCGAACGCGACTGTTCGCTGCAACGCCGCCACCAAAAAGTGATTGAAGAAGCCCCCGCTCCTGGCATGGACGACCCGACGCGGGCGGCCATCTGCGCCGTCGCGGTTCGAGCCGCCAAGGCGGTCGACTATGTCGGCGCCGGTACCATCGAATTTATCGCCGACGCGTCCGACGGTCTGCGCGCCGACCGCATTTGGTTCATGGAAATGAACACGCGCTTGCAGGTGGAACATCCGGTCACCGAGGAAATCACCGGGGTCGATCTAGTCGAATGGCAATTGCGGGTGGCGTCGGGCCAGCCGCTGCCGCTGGAGCAGGACGCGCTAAGCATCAAAGGCTGGGCGATGGAGGCGCGGCTCTATGCCGAAAATCCCGCGGCAGGGTTTCTGCCATCGATCGGGTCGCTCGATCATTTTGCTTTGCCGCCTGGTTTGCGGGTTGAAAGCGGCGTCGAGCGCGGCGGCGAAATCTCGCCGTTCTACGACCCGATGATCGCCAAGCTGATCGCGCACGGCGACACCCGCGACCAAGCCCTGGCCGCCTTGCGGTCGGGTATCGGCGAGGTCGCGGTTTGGCCAGTAAAGACCAATGCCGGTTTTATCGGTCGTTTGCTCGATTGCGCCGCATTCAAGGCCGCCGATATCGATACCGGGCTGATCGGGCGTGAGGGCGAGGTTCTCGTCACCGGGCCGCCGCCGGACGCCGCTGAATTGTCCCGGATCGCCGCCCGGTTGGTCGGAGCGACGGGCGGCGGCGTGTGGAGCGATATCGGGGGCATCCGGCTCAACGCGCCGCCTCGCGCGCAGGCCCGGTTGATCGACGACACCGGCGAGGTTTACGTTGCGACGTTGAACGCACGCGTCGGGCAAGCCCCGGAACCGTGGGTGCTGTCGTTCGTTCGCGGTTTTGCGCGAAGCTTCGAATTGCAACAAGCGCGCGGCTCGGCGTCCGGCGCGACCGGTGACGGCGTCGTCGTTTCGCCCATGCCCGGCCGAATTATCGTCGTCGACGTCAAGGTCGGCGACGCCGTGATGAGAGGCCAGACCCTGGTGACGCTGGAGGCCATGAAGATGGAACACACCCTGACGGCGCCGTTCGACGGCACGGTGACGCAACTCAATGCTCAGTTGGGAGATCAGGCCGTCGAGGGCGCGGTGCTGGCGCGGGTTTCGAAAGATGCTGATGACCTCGACGCTCGTGTCGGCGAGCCCTGATCAACGCGACACCGCGCGTCGCCGCGCGCTGCAACGGATGCGGATGCTGGCGACCGGCCTGCTCGCGGCCATGACGGCCGTGTTCGTCGCGTCGCGTCTCGCTCCGGCGGGGTGGACCTGGACTGGCTATGTCGGAGCGTTCGCCGAAGCGGCAATGGTCGGCGCTTGCGCCGATTGGTTCGCGGTGACGGCTCTGTTTCGCCGCCCGCTAGGCTTACCGATACCGCACACCGCGATTATTCCGCGCAATAAGGCCAAGATTGGCCAAGCTCTCGGCGACTTTATCGCCGGAGAATTCCTCAGTCCCCGCGTGGTCGACCGAAAGCTGAAAGATTTGGCGCCGTCGGCGCGGCTGGCCGATTGGCTGCGCGACCCAGCGCACGTCGACGGGCTGGCGGCGCGCCTTGGCGGTTTGCTGCCCGATATCATGCCGTCGGGCGAGGGCGTGCGCGCCTTGATCGGCGAGATCGTCCGACGGGCGGCGCGCGCCGGACCGATGGCGCCGTCAGCCGCACGGATCGTGTCCTACCTGTGGGGCGATGCGGGCGCGCAACGTCTGCTGGACCGCCTCATCTCGCGCGCGGCCGACTATTTAGCCGACCACGGCGCGGTCATCGAAGCCGGCGTAGCGTCCGCAACCTGGAAATGGGCGCCCAAATGGATCGACAAGCTGCTGGCTGAACGCCTGACGCGTGGCCTGATTAAAGCCGTGGGCGAGATTCGTGATCCGACGCATCCGTGGCGCGAGGAGTTGAATACCTGGGTCGAAGGATTGATCGCGCGTCTGCAGTCCGATCCGCGGATGGAAGCGCGGGTGCAGGCGTGGAAAGACGCCGCCTTCACCGACGACGCCTTGCAGGCCGGCCTCGGCACGGTGTGGACGGAACTGGAAAGCCGCCTGACGATGGATCGGCAAGGTCTCGCGGAACTGATATCGCCGGTGATCGCTCGCGCCTTGAGGGGTTTGGGATCGTGGTTGGACGAAGACGCCGAGGCGCGCCGACGGCTTGACGCCTGGGTGCGCGTGGCGCTGCGCAAGACCGTATCGCCGCGTCGCCAGGAAATTGGAGCCTTTGTCGCGCAAGTCGTCGCCGGCTGGGATGCCGGAGAAGTCGTGGAAAAACTCGAGCTCCAAGTCGGTCGCGATCTGCAATTCATCCGTATCAATGGCACGCTGGTCGGTGGATTGGTCGGCTTGGCGATCTATACTCTTGCGCAATGGGCCGGATAAATTTCTATGGCGCCGGTGGCGCGGGTCCGTTCGCACCCTATTATGAAAGTTGACGGTTGGAGAACCCACGATGAAATATAAGCAACTCGGCCGTACTGGTCTGTTCGTCTCGGAAATCTGTTTGGGGGCGATGACCTTCGGCGGCGGCGCCGACGGCGGGCGGTGGAAGGCGATCGGGGCGCTGGATCAAGGCGAGACCGACGCCGTGGTGGGCGGCGCCCTCGCCGCCGGGGTCAATTTCATCGACACCGCCGACGTGTATTCATTCGGACAGTCGGAACGTTTGCTGGGTCAATCGCTGAAAAATCTGGGCGTGCGGCGCCAGGACGTGGTGATCGCAACCAAGGCCTATGGCGAAATGAGCGCCGCGCCCAACGATCGCGGCGCCTCGCGTGGCCATGTGCTGGACAGTGTCCGCGGTAGTTTGGACCGACTGCAGATCGATCACATCGACCTCTATCAAATCCATGGCAACGACACCGTGACGCCGATCGATGAAACCCTGCGAGCGCTGGATGATTTGGTCCGCGAGGGCGTGGTCCGCTACATCGGCGTCTCCAATTGGGCGGCGTGGAAAATCGCCAAGGCGTTGGGCATCAGCACGGCGAAAAATTACGCGCGGTTTGAAACTTTGCAGGCCTATTACTCGATCGCCGGTCGCGACCTGGAACGCGATCTGGTTCCCATGCTGACGGAGGAGCAACTGGGCCTGATGGTCTGGTCGCCACTGGCCGGCGGGCTGCTGTCGGGCAAATTCGGCCCCGATTCCGCCGCCCCCAACGACGCCCGACGCGCGAGCTTCGATTTCCCGCCGGTGGACAAGGATCGTGCCTGGGCCTGCATTGCAGCCATGCGCGAGGTGGGCGCGGCCCACGGCGTGTCGGTCGCCCGGGTCGCCTTAGCGTGGTTGTTGGCCAAACCGCAGGTGATGAGCGTCATTATTGGCGCCAAGACCTTGGAGCAACTGAACGATAACCTCGCCGCGACGACGCTGTCGCTCAGCGCCGAGCAATTAACCCGCCTGGACGCGGTCAGCGCGATGACGCCGGAGTATCCCGGCTGGATGTTCGCCATGCAGGGCGGCTCGCGCATTCCGAAACCGTTCGAGCAGAAGGTTTGACGGTCGGACTATCGATGCGCGATCCGCGTTATGCGCCCCGGCGGCTTGAGGTTGAGCGGCGCGGCGACGGCGCAATCTTGCTGCACAATCCGACGCCAGTCGATCTGACGTTTCGCACGACCTTGGACGCTCTGGACTATTGGGCGGCGGCGACGCCGCAAAATCCATGGCTTGCGGAACGTTCGGGCAAGGGTTGGCGGACGATCAGCTTTGGCGAGGCGCGAGAGCGGGTAGAGTGCATTACGGGGGGGCTGATCGACCGGGAGTTGATCGGCGACGCGCCGATGTTGATCCTGGCGCGCAATAGCATCGACCACGCCCTCATTGCCTTCGCCGCCATGAGTTTAGGCATTCCGATCGCGGCGGTATCGCCGCAATACGGTCTGGCCGGCGCTGACCCGACGCGCTTGGCGCACGCCGTCGACCTGCTCGCGCCGGGAACCGTCTATGTCGATGACGCCGCCGCTTTCTCGGAAGCTTTGCAGTCCAGCCGCTTGGCCGCGACGCCGGTGATCGCCGGACGAAATGGTCGCGGCGGCGACATCGACCTCGCCGACATGCTCAAGGCAACGCCGCGGCGCGCGCGCCCGGCGCCCGATGCCATAGCGAAACTATTGTTGACCTCCGGTTCGACCGGCGCGCCCAAGGCGGTGATGTGCCTGCACGCCGCCGTCGCCGCCAATGCCGCGCAAGTCGCCGCCTGTTATGACGATCCCGACCCCCCCTTGGTGGTCAATCAAGCGCCGTGGAGCCACAGCCTGGGCGCCAACGCCATATTGCAAATGGTGTTGCATCGCGGTGGCACGCTTTACATCGACGCCGGTGCGCCGGTCGCCGGTCGGCACGGCGAAACCCTGCGTAATCTGCGCGAGATCGCCCCGACCTATCACAACATGGTGCCGGCTGGATGGGACCTGTTGGCCGGCGAACTCGAGCGCGACGACGCCCTAGCCCAAGTTTTCTTCAGTCGGGTGCGGGTGTTGCAGTACGGCGGTGCGGCCTTGCGGCAGAGCACCTGCGATCGGATTGAGGCCGTGGCGCTGCGCACGGTCGGAGAAACGATCAGCTTCGCCAGCGGCTATGGCGCCACCGAGACCGGACCGACCGCCACGAACGTGCATTGGCCTAATCAAACCATGGGATTGATGGGCCTGCCCTTGCCCGCGACCACGGTCAAATTGGTCCCGGCGCAAGGTCGGCTCGAATTTCGGGTCAAAGGGCCGCAAGTCAGCGCAGGCTATTTCCGTAATCCACGGGCGACGGCGGCGGCGTTCGATAGGGATGGCTTCTATCAACTGGGCGACGCGGCGCGCCTGATCGATGCAAATGATCTGACGCGGGGTCTGGCGTTCGACGGACGTTTTTCGGAAAATTTCAAGTTATCGAGCGGCACATTTGTTAACGCCGGCGCCGTGCGTATCGGCGCGATCTCGGCGATCGGTGGCGCCGCGGCGGACGCGGTGGTTTGTGGCGAGGGGCAAAGCGCGGTCGGCCTGCTGATCTTCCGCGCGCTGTCGGGGACCGATGGGGACATCCGGTCGGGCCTTGAAAGATTTAACGCCGAGGCCTCGAGCGGCGCTAGAGTAGCGCGCGCGCTGATCCTCACGGACCAGCCGGACGCGGTCAGTGGCGAGATCACCGACAAGGGCTATCTTAACCAAACCCTCGCCCGCAGCCGCCGCGCAGCCGCCATCGCAACGCTGTTCGCCGACCCTCCCGGCCAGGACGTGCTGCGATTTTAGCTGGCCTGAGGCCGTGACTTGGCCAGGACCTGCCGCACTTTTCGAGCGAGCGCTTCGCGGGAGTAAGGCTTGGTCAGCAGTTCGACGCCCGGGTCTAATCGCCCGCCATGAACGATGGCGTTTTGGGTATATCCCGAGGTGAACAAGACGGCGATGCCCGGCAGACGCTCGCGAGCCTTGCGCGCCAGATCGGGACTGCGAAGGGGTCCCGGCATGACCACATCGGTAAACAACATATCGACGGCGGCGCCGCCGTCCAGGATAGCGAGCGCGGCGGTGGCGTCGTTAGCGGAAATCACGCGATACCCGAGGTTCTCGAGCAATTCCACTACCGTTAATCTGACCTCCTCGTCATCTTCCGCCACGAGAACCGTCTCGGTCCCGCCGACCATGGTCTCCGTGTCAGTGACCGGAGCTTCGTCCTCGCTTTCGTAAACGCGCGGCAGATAGATCTTAACCGTCGTGCCGTGGCCAATTTCACTGTAGATTTTAACGTGCCCGCCGGACTGTTTGACAAAACCGTAGACCATCGAGAGTCCCAGCCCCGTTCCCTCGCCCTCCGGCTTGGTCGAGAAAAACGGTTCGAAGGCCTGCTCGACGACCTGCGGCGACATGCCGCCGCCCGTGTCGGTCACCGCCAGCATGACGTATTGTCCCGCTGCCAAATCCGCGTGGCCCCGCGCATAGGCGTCGTCCAAATGAACGTTGCCCACCTCCACCGTCAACTTGCCGCGGCCCTCCATGGCGTCCCGGGCGTTGATCGCAAGATTGAGAATAACGTTTTCGACTTGGTGAAAATCAACCAGCGTGTTCCACAACCCGTCCGAAATAACGGTTTCCAGCTCGACCGCCTCACCGAGCGCCGGACGCAACATTTCGTCAATGCCGGCAAGGAAGCGGCCAATATTGATGACCTTGGGTTCGAGCGGCTGACGGCGACTGAAGGCGAGCAGTTGATTGGCGAGTTTGGCGCCGCGCCGCGTACCGGAAAGGGCGTTGGCTAGTCGTCGCTCGGCCTGCGGATTGTCGCCGATGTCGCGGCTCAACAACTGCAGATTTCCCGATACGATCTGCAGCAGATTATTAAAATCATGGGCGATGCCGCCGGTAAGTTGGCCGACGGCCTCCAGCTTTTGCGACTGGCGCAGCTGCTCTCCCCGTTGTTCGAGTTCGAGCGTGCGGTCGTTGACGCGTTGCTCCAGCGTGTCGGCCAGCGCCAAAAGCTCGGATTCGGCGGTTTTCTGGTCGTCAATGTCGGTATTGCTGCCGATCCACATGCGGACATCGCCGTTTTCATCGCAGATCGGTTCGGCCCGGGCGATATGCCAGCGATATGCGCCGTCGTGGCGTCGGAGGCGGAATTCGATTTGGTACGGTTTTGTGGCGACAAGCGCGGCGTTCCAAGACGCATTGG
>JANXWN010000349.1 GCA_025351125.1 Caulobacteraceae bacterium
CGGCTTGCGGCGGGATTGCTCAAAGTGTTCGCGCGGGAATCGACCCGTACCGCATTGACGAACGTACCGCAGCCGACGGAGCGCTTGCTAAGCGGTGAGGGGACGATCGGAGATATCGAAAGCGCCTGCAAGATAAAGGTCTTTCGCCTTCGTACGACTGAGCTTTCCCGACGAGGTCTGCGGCAGACTATGCGGCGGGGTGGGCGTTACCAGGACGTCCAGCCCATGTTTCGCACGTAAAAGATTTTCGACTTCTTTGCCCAATGCGGCGCGCGCCGCGCGGTCACGCGTACGACATTGCACCAAGGCGACGACGCTCTCTTCGCCTCGCTCCACCGAAAAGACAGCCACGTCGCCGCTGCGCAATCCGGCGACGCCCTGTTCGGCGGTCCACTCGAGATCCTGCGGCCAGACATTGCGCCCGTTGACGATGATCAGGTCTTTGGCGCGTCCGGTAATAACGGCTTCTCCGTCCGCCATATAACCCAAATCGCCGGTGTCGAGCCAACCGTCTGGCGAGAGGGCTTTGGCGGTTTCTTGTGGTTCGCCGAAATAAGCCTTCATCAAGCTGGGGCCGGACGCGAACAGGCGTCCGACACTGCGCTCGGGCAAAACGGCGCCCGCCGCGTCGCGCACCTCCAAGCGGTGCCCCGAGAGGACCGCCCCGCAGAGGGCGAATTCCCGGGTGCGCGCAGTGGCGGCGACCGGCGCCGCCGCCTCGGCGAGACGCTCCAATCGATCAACGTCGACGGTGTCGGTACGCAGGCCAACACCGACCGGCGCGAGGGTCAGGGCCAGGGTGGCTTCGGCCATACCGTAACTGGCCACGTAGGCCCGCGAATTGAAGCCGTACGGCGCAAAAGCTTCAGCGAAAGCTCGCAGGGGTTCGGGACGAATCATATCGCCGCCCAACCCGGCGATTCGCCATGTCGATAAGTCGAGATCCATGGCGGCCACCGCCTGGACCCGGCGCGCGGCCAAGTCGTAACCGAAGGTCGGCGCGTAGGATATGCTCCCGCCCCGCTTGGAAATCAGCTCAAGCCACAGGCCTGGCCGTCGTACAAAAGCCCCGGTGGGCAAAAGGTCGATCGAAACTTGAAAGGCAAGGCTGCAGAGCAACATCCCGACAAGTCCCATGTCATGGTACAGCGGCAGCCACGAGACCGTGCGATCTTCGGCCCGAACGCCTAGTCCGTCGCGACCGATCGCCACGACATTGGCCATTAAGGCCCTTTGCGTCACTGCGACCCCCAGGGGAAAGCGCGTACTTCCGGAGGAAAACTGTAAATAGCAAAGGCCGTCGGCATCGGGCGCGGGCAACGCATCGTGGGGCGCGTGCGGAAGGTTCGCCAGGCTCCCGGTCGAAACCAGAGCCAACCCCTCGGCGGCCTCGACGAACCAATCACTCAACGCCCCCGGCGCAAACGCGGCGCGCGCGCCGGCGGATACCAACAAACGACGGAGGTGGGCGATATAGCCGTCCTTGCCGCCGAATGGAGCTGGGAGGGGCACCGGAGCCGGGACGAGGCCTGCGTATTGGCAAGCGAAAAAAGCGCGCAAAAAATCGCCGTCGCTCTCGGCGGCCAAAGCCACGCGGTCGCCAGGCGAAAGTCCCAACGCGAGAAGACGGCCGGCCAACCCGCGCGCCTGAGCGGCAAGGTCGGCGTAAGACAAAACTTCGGTCAACTCTCCGCGCAACGAATACAGGTTGACGCCGGTCGTTTGCCGGGCCGCAAAATCGAGAGCCTCGGAAATGGTGGTGAAGTCGCCCGGTCGAACGTCTCGGTCGGATGCGGTGGGCGTCGGGGTCAAAATCAGTGGTCCACTCGAAAGTTCGGAAAACGAAGAAAATTACGCCATACTGCCACGATAGGGGTGCGCGCGCATCATCCACAATGCGCTTGAACCTGATAGTCGATAACGACGCCTCGCGTCGAGCACGTCGTAAGGCGTCTTGATCAGACCGCAGAGCGTCCTTTAGAGGTTTTGCATGAAGACTTCGCCAGCGCGTCTCGCGGCCAAGACTGGGCGTCCCAGCCTCGGCGCCGTGATGAAGGACGAATTTCTGGCCGACGCGTGGCGTCGCGAGCAAAGCCGTGATCTTCGACCGCTGATGCGCTTGGGACCGTATGTACGGGCTCATCCCTTGGACGCCGGCTTAGGGCTTTTGTTCCTGCTGATTTCGGCGGCGGCCCTTCTGGCGCTGACAGGCGGCGCTCGCCTCGTCATCGACGGCGGTTTCGCCGGCCAAAACAAGGCGTCGCTGATCCGCACGTTTTCGTGGGCCGGTGGCTTGGCGGCGGTATTGGCCGTCACCACCGGGCTTCGCCTGTATTTCCTCTACAAGCTTGGAGAACGTGTGGTCGCGGACCTCCGCCAGGACGTGTTTCGCCATGTGTTGGGTCTGGACCTAACCCACTTTCTTAACTTGCGAACGGGTGAGGTTCTGTCGCGCATGACGACCGACATGACCATGATCGAGGCCATTATCGGTAACGTAATCCCTGTCGCCCTGCGCAATTTGGTGACTCTGACCGGCGCCTTGATCTGGATGGTGATCGTCAGCCCAAATTTCGCGTGGCTCGTGCTGTTCCTGGTCCCCCTGCTGCTGACCCCGGTATTTTTGTTGAGCCGCAGCATGCAGAGGCTGTCGGTGCGCGCCCAAGATTGCTTCGCGGAAGCCGTGGGTTACGCCGGCGAGGGCTTGGGCGCGCTCGATACGGTCCAGGCCTTCGGTCAGGAAGACGCGGTCGCCGGGCGCTTCAACACCTCGGTCGAAAGCGCCTTCGACGCCTCGTTGGCTCAAATTCGAGCTCGCGGCGCCCTATCGGGTGTGATGATAGCCTTGATATTTCTGGGCATGCTGTGGCTGCTGTACCAGTCGGCGGTGGCGGTGATCGTCGAGCACAGCCTGACTGCCGGCGCTCTGTTTCAGCTTTTGGCGCTGGCCTTTTTCGCGGCCAACGCCGTGAAGGATCTCTCGGAAGTCTGGGGTCAAATTCAAAAAGCGTCAGGCGCGGCCGAACGCGTCGCCGAGATGATGGATGCGCGACCGGCCATCGCCGCGCCGGCCTTCCCGACACCCATGCCATCGCCCGCGCGCGGCGAAGTATCGTTCGACGATGTCACCTTCGCTTACCCGGGTCGGGCTGGGCCGGCCGCGCTCAATCGCTTTTCCTTACATGTAAAAACCGGGGAACGTGTCGCTCTGGTGGGTCCTTCGGGGGCCGGAAAGAGCACGGTGCTGCGACTCTTGCTGCGATTTTAC
>JANXWN010000099.1 GCA_025351125.1 Caulobacteraceae bacterium
CCTTTTTGGTCAATAGAGACAAAGGGATCTTTTTCAAACAACCCTTGGCTTACGTAAACCCCCAAAAACTTGCCCGCGTCGTCGCGGGAGAGGCCGAGTGTTGTCTGAGTTAAGTCGTTGGTTCCAAAAGAGAAAAACGACGCACTCACGGCCAGCTCACCGGCGCATAACGCCGCGCGCGGCAATTCGATCATGGCTCCGACCGAATAGGCAATAGTGCGCCCCCGTTCAGCCATGACCGCTTGCGCGACTTTGTCGGTCAGCGCGCACAGGTAAGCCATTTCCTCGGCCTTGGCGACTAAGGGGTGCATGATCTCCGGTTCCGGCGCGGCCTTTCCGGAGGCCGTGACCTCGCACGCGGCCTCGATTATGGCGCGCACCTGCATCTCGTAGATTTCCGGATAGGAAACTCCCAAACGGCAGCCACGGTGGCCGAGCATCGGATTGGTTTCCACTAGTTCTCGCGCGCGCTGCAACAATTTGGCGGTGTCCAAACCAGTCGCCCGTGCGACGGCGACCAACTCTTCCTCGGTGTGAGGTAAAAACTCGTGCAGGGGCGGATCGAGCAAACGGAAGGTGACAGGATAGCCGTCCATCGCATTGAGCAATTCCACAAAATCGCCCCGCTGCATCGGCAAAATTTTGGCCAGGGCCGCGCGGCGTCCGGGCGCATCGTCGGCCAGGATCATTTCGCGGACGGCGGCGATGCGGGCGTCGTCGAAGAACATGTGCTCGGTACGCACAAGGCCGATGCCCTCGGCGCCAAACTGGCGGGCGGTTTTAGCGTCCAAGGCGGTTTCGGCGTTGGCGCGGACCTTCAGGCGGCGCACGGCGTCGGCCCACTGCATCAACTGTGCGAAATCGCCCGACATCTCCGGTTCGACCATCGCGACGGCGCCCGCGAGCACTTCGCCTTTGGAGCCGTCGATGGTGATGATTTCGCCGGCGCGCCAGACATGGCCCCGCGCGCGCATTTCGCCCGCCGCCGCATCGATACTGAGCTCTCCGGCCCCGGAGACACACGGCCGGCCCATGCCGCGCGCGACCACGGCGGCGTGGCTGGTCATCCCGCCGCGCGCGGTAACGATGCCTCGCGCCGCGTCCATGCCGCGAATATCTTCGGGCGATGTTTCCTGGCGCACCAAAATCACCGCCTCGCCGCTCAGGCCCTCGCGTTCCGCAGCCTCGGCGGTGAAGACAATCTTGCCGGTGGCGGCGCCAGGCGATGCCGGGAGGCCCACGGCGATTACGTCACGCACGACGGCGGGATCGATGGTCGGGTGCAGCAATTGGTCGAGTGACGCGGGATCTACTCGCATAATGGCGTCGTCACGGCTGATCACGCCTCCAGTCGCCAGTTCAACAGCGATTTTCAGCGACGCCTTGGCGGTGCGTTTGCCGTTGCGGGTCTGCAAGATGTAGAGCAACCCGCGTTCCACCGTAAATTCGACATCCTGCATGTCGCGATAGTGCCGCTCGAGACGTTCGACGGTGTCACAGAACTGGGCGAATACCTTTGGCATGGCCTCCTCCATCGAGGGCGCCGTCTCGCGCATGTCCTCACGCGCGGCGCGGGTCAGGGCCTGCGGCGTACGGATGCCCGCGACAACGTCCTCGCCCTGCGCGTTGATCAGGAACTCGCCGTACAAGCGATTTTCGCCGGTGGATGGATTGCGGGTGAAGGCGACGCCGGTGGCGCTGGTATCGCCCATATTGCCAAACACCATCGATTGCACATTCACCGCCGTGCCCCAGGCTTCGGGGATATCGTGCATCCGGCGATAGAATTTGGCCCGATCATTCATCCAGCTGTCGAACACCGCGCCGATGGCGCCCCACAGCTGATCCTGCGGATCCTGCGGAAAGTCGCGACCCAAAGCGTCTCGCACGGCGGTCTTGTATTCGGCCACGACCCCCTGCCAATCGGCGGCGGTTAAGGCGGTGTCGACCGTGACGCCTAAGGCGTCCTTGCGATCATCGAGGATTTCCTCGAACACATGGTGATCCAGGCCCAAGACCACATTGGAGTACATCTGAATAAAGCGACGATAGCTGTCGAAGGCGAACCGGCGATCATCGGCCAAGGCCGCCAGACCCTCGACGGTGGCGTCGTTCAGGCCCAGATTGAGCACCGTATCCATCATGCCGGGCATGGAGGCGCGCGCCCCGGAACGCACCGATACCAATAACGGGTTAGTCGGATCGCCAAACTGTTTGCCGACTTGGGTTTCCACCGTGCCGAGGGCGGCCAGGACCGTCTCGCGTAGGCCATCCGGATAGGTCTTGCCGCCTTCAAAATAGCGGTTGCAGGCGGCCGTGGTAATGGTGAAACCGGGTGGAACCGGCAGGCCCAGCGCCGACATCTCGGCCAAATTGGCCCCCTTGCCGCCCAGCAAATCTTTCATTTTGGCATCGCCATCGGCGACGCCGCCGCCAAAGGCGTAAACCCATTTTGTTTTTGAAAGGGTGTCCGTGGTCATGGCGGCAGTCTCTAGCCCATGAAGCGCCGCGCTGGAATTACGAAATGCCGTTCGTTTCCTGCCTCCGTTCTACGAGGAGGGCCGTGACGGCGCGTAAGCGGCGTCCGGGGTGGGCAGGAGTTTGGCTCACCAAGGGATTATCGCGGGTGTCACGACGATTTCCCCACCCGTCTTTTCGCGTCGCGAAAATCCCACCCTCCCCATAAAGGCGAGGTAAAGAAATTGCCCGGCTAGCCTAAAATCAGCGCGAAGTCAGCGACCGTATTCATGGCGTCGCGCACCTCGATCAACAGCCGCAACCGATTGTCGCGTTCGCGGGGATCGGGCGAGTTGATAAGGACCTCGTCGAAAAAGGCGTCCACCGGCCGACGCAACCCCGCCAGCGCGCCCATCGCCGCTTCATAGTCCTTGCCCGCCATGGCCGCGTAGACGTTCGGCGACGCAGCCCTGAAGGCCCCCAAAAGCGCCATTTCCTCGCGGGGCGCTCCGGCGAGATCGCTAGCCGACCCTGCAGGAAGGAGCCCCTTTTTGGCCTCGGCTTCGAGAATATTCGTGGCGCGCTTGTAGGCCGCCAGCAGATTAACGCCGTCCTCACTGCCGAGGAACCGGGTAAGGGCGGCGAGGCGATCCACCACGAAAACAGGGCGGTCGTAACCGCTGGCCATAACCGCGCTCACTAAATCATGTCGCCCTCCTTGATCGCGAAGCATGACCTGCAGGCGATCACGGAAGAAGTCCATCACCTCGGGGAGCATACCCATGGCGCTGTGTGCTTCTGCGGCGAGCCCGACAAGTTCCTGCAGCGAAACGTCGCGCCGCTTATCCAGAACGATCCGGATAACCCCCAGCGCCGCGCGCCTCAGGGCGTAAGGGTCGCGCGAACCGGTGGGTTTTTCGCCGATGCTGAAAAAACCGACGATGGTGTCTAGCTTGTCGGCCAGAGCGACAGCGACGGCGACCGGATCGGTGGGCAGATTGTCCATCGGGCCCTGCGGCTTATAGTGCTCGGCGATAGCGGTCGCGACGGCGGGATCGAGCCCTTCGGCGCGGGCGTAATAGCCGCCCATCACGCCTTGCAGTTCAGGAAATTCACCAACCATGCCGCTGGCGAGATCGGCTTTCGCCAACCGACCGGCAAGCGCGGCGAGATTCGGGTCCGCCCCGACGTGCGGGGCGAGGGCGCGGGCGAGAGCCTCCAGCCGGGTCGCGCGGGCGTGCATAGCTCCAAGCTTGGCGTGAAAGGTGACGCCTTTCAGCGCTTCCAGACGGCTTTCCAAGGTTGTCTTGCGATCTTCGTCCCAGAAAAAACACGCATCGTTCAATCGGGCCGACAGCACCCGCCCATTGCCCGCCGCGATCAGGGCGCCGCCGTCGGGAGTTTCCAAATTGGCGATGGCGACGAAGTGGGGGGCCAACGCGCCGCCGGCCTCGCGCACCGCAAAATAGCGCTGGTGCACCCGCATGCTGGTGCGGATCACCTCTGGCGGCAGGGTCAGGAAGCCGGCGTCCATATCGCCCAAAATCGGGACCGGCCATTCGGCCATGCCCGCGACCTCGTCGGTCAGGCCGCCGTCCTCGACCAGCTCCAGGCCTTTGGCGGAGCACAGGGCGCGGCCGCCGGCCAGAATCCGCCCCTTGCGCTCGTCGGCGTCCAACACAACGAAGTTTTCGGTGAGCGCCGCGCGATAAGCGTCGAAATCGCGCACGGCGAACGGGCGCCTGGAGCCCATCACCCGATGGCCCTCGCTCATGTCGCCGGCGACAATGCCGTCGATGTCGATCGGCACGATCTGGCCGTCGAACAGGGCGAGGATGCGGTGCAGAGGGCGCACCCATCGCAGGCTTCCGGCGCCCCAGGTCATCGACTTGGGCCAGGGAAACTTGCGGACGATAGCGTCGATGATCTCGCCCAAGATGGCGGCGGTCGGGCGACCGGCCTGCGCGATGACGGCAAACCAGGCGCCGTCACGCTCGCTCAACTGGTCGCGGGTGAGGCCCGTGGAGCGCAGGAAGCCGTCGATCGCCGCGTCCGGCGCGCCGACGCGCGGGCCCTTGCGCTCCTCGGCGCGGTCGGCCTGCGCGAGGGGCAGGCCGTCGACGACCAGGGTCAGGCGCCGCGGCCCGGCGAAGGACCGCAACTCCGCGAACTCCAGCGCCGCCTCGGTCAGGGCCGCGCGCGCGAGGCGGTCCAGATCGCGCGCCGCGCCGGCCTGCATGCGCGCGGGAATTTCCTCACTGAAGAGCTCGAGCAGAAACTGCGCCATGCGCCCTTAAGCCTCCGCGCCTTCGAGCGCGAGCCAAGCGCGGGCGCAGGCTTTGCACAGGTCGCGGATGCGGGTGATGTAGCTTTGCCGTTCGGCGACGGCGATAGCCCCGCGCGCGTCCATCAGGTTGAAGAGATGCGAGGCCTTCAGCACATGATCGTAGGCCGGCAGCACCAGCGGCTGGCCCTGACGGCCGGTGCGCTCCAGCAGGCGCGGAACCTCGCGCTCCATATCCTCGAACTGGCGCCTCAGCACCGCGACGTCCGCCGCCTCCAGCTCGAAGGCCGAAAACTCGCGTTCGTTTTCCAGAAAGACCTCGCCATAGGTCTTGAACGCCGGGCTTTGCGGATCGTTGAAGGCGAGGTCATAGACGTTGTCGACACCCTGCACATACAGGGCCAGCCGCTCCAGGCCGTAGGTGATCTCGCCGGCCACGGGAAACACGTCGAGGCCGCCGACCTGCTGGAAGTAGGTGTACTGGCTGACCTCCATGCCGTCGCACCACACCTCCCAGCCCAGGCCCCAGGCGCCGACGGTGGGGTTTTCCCAGTCGTCCTCGACAAAGCGGATGTCGTGGCGAGCCGGATCGATGCCGATCGCGGCGAGGGAGTCGAGATAGAGCGCCTGCATGTCCGGCGGGCTGGGCTTGAGGATCACCTGAT
>JANXWN010000110.1 GCA_025351125.1 Caulobacteraceae bacterium
ACAATCTGCAAGACCGGCCCGAAAATTTCCTCCTGATAGGTTTGCATGTTGGGTTTAACGTGATCGAACAAACTGGGACCGATGAAGAAGCCTTTTTCGTAGCCCTGTAAGGCAAAGCCGCGGCCATCCATGACCAGTTCCGCACCTTCATCGACGCCCATTTGGATATAAGTCTCGATCTTCTGTTTGTGCGCGGCCGAGACGACGGGGCCGTATTGCGCCGCCGGGTCTGACGATATTCCGACCTTTAGCGTGTCGATTTCAGCCAAGATCTTTTCGCGCAGCGCCTCGGCGGTCTTGACGCCGACCGGCACCACCACCGGCAGGGCCATGCAGCGCTCGCCGGCCGAGCCATAAGCGGCGCCGATCAAATCCTTAACCGCCTGATCGAGGTCGGCGTCGGGCAGGATGACGCCATGGTTTTTCGCTCCGCCCATGGCCTGCACGCGCTTGCCGTGCGCCGCGCCGGTCGAATAGACGTAAGAGGCGATATCGGACGAGCCGACAAAGCTGACGGCGCGGATCAAGGGATGGGTCAGGATAGAATCCACCGCCACCTTATCGCCATGCACGACGTTGAGCACGCCCGCCGGGGCGCCGGCCTCCATGAACAGTTCCGCCAGACGCACCGGCACGCTGGGATCTTTTTCCGACGGCTTCAAAATAAACGCGTTGCCGACGGCGACGGAGATGCCGAACATCCACATCGGGATCATGGCCGGAAAGTTGAAGGGTGTTATGCCCGCGCAGACGCCGAGCGGCTGGCGCATGGAATAAACGTCGATCCCGGGGCCCGCGCCTTCGGTGTATTCGCCCTTCAGCACGTGTGGAATGCCGCAGGCGAACTCGATCACCTCCAAGCCACGCTGAATATCACCCTTGCTGTCGGCAATCACCTTGCCGTGCTCGCTAGACAAAAGCGCGGCCAGCTCGTCCATGCGAGCCTCCACCAGACGTTTAAATTCGAACATCACCCGCGCGCGACGTTGAGGATTGGTCGCGGCCCAGCCGATCTGGGCTCGCGCGGCGTGCATGATGGCGCCGTCCATATCGTCGGCGCTCGCAAGAGCTACCCGCGCCTGGACTTCCCCAGTGTTGGGGTTGAAGATTTCGCCCAAGCGTGCGCCGGCTCCGACATAGGCCTTGCCGTTCACGAAATGTTGGATCTGTCGCATCGTTCCTGTCCTCTAGCCGTTCCAAGGCCCAAATCTTAACCGCCCTCGATCAATCAGCGGTCATTCCCAACAACAACCTTTCGCTGTCCATCAGGCCTACGCCGTCACGAAAGCAAATTCGCGTCGCGGTCAATGGCGAAATGACGAGGCTGATACTAAAGCCAGTTTGGCTGGTCCCGGACATGGCGATAACCGGCCCTACCAACGCGCCGTCGATTACAGAATTGACCGGTCGAATGAGCCTTCCGCCGTCATAGGCGTTGCGGCGACCGCGCGGTCGCCTGTAGGTTGCCGCCATCGCGGCGCCGGGCGCCTCTCGCAAGGACCTGTTATGGCAAGTCGTCCTCCCGTGGCCATCATTATGGGCAGCCGGTCCGACTGGCCCACCATGAAGGCCGCCGCCGACAGCCTGACGGCTCTCGATATCGATTATGAGGCCAAGGTGGTGTCGGCCCACCGCACGCCCGATCGCCTGTTCGCCTTTGCCAAGGGCGCCGCCGCCGCGGGGTTCAAGGTGATCATTGCCGGCGCGGGTGGCGCGGCGCATCTACCCGGCATGACCGCGTCGATGACCGATCTGCCGGTCTTGGGCGTGCCGGTACAATCCAAAGCACTGAACGGGCTCGATTCCCTGCTGTCGATCGTGCAAATGCCAGGCGGTGTTCCGGTGGCGACTCTCGCGGTGGGTGAAGCGGGCGCGCGTAATGCGGGTCTATTGGCGGCCCGAATTTTGGCCTTGTCGGACGAGGCTCTGGCCCACCGCGTCGCGGCCTATCGCGCGGCGCAAACGGCGTCGGTTCCCGAGAGCGTCGAGGACCGCTAATGGCGACGTTTCCTCTTCCCCCCGGTTCCACGATCGGAATTCTGGGCGGCGGTCAGTTAGGCCGTATGCTCGTCCTTGCCGCGGCCAGGTTGGGGTTCAAGGTGACTATATTCACTCCCGACAAAGGTTCACCCGCCGCCGCGGTGTCGGCCCGAACCATCGTTGCGCGCTTCGATGATCACGCGGCCCTGACGATTTTGGCGGCGACCTGCCAAGTTATCACCTTTGAGTTTGAAAATGTGCCATCGGCGACGTTGGAAATCCTGGCCGCCCTCGGGGCGGATCTCGCGCCGGGACCTCGCGCTTTGGCTGTCGCGCAGGATCGCTTCGACGAAAAATCATTCCTGAATCGCGCCGGCGCGCCGACCGTGGCGTTCGCCGCCATCGACTCGATCGAAGATTTGCACGGCGCGCTCAGAAACATGCATGCCCCTCTGCTCCTGAAAACCCGCCGTGGCGGCTATGACGGC
>JANXWN010000126.1 GCA_025351125.1 Caulobacteraceae bacterium
ATCAGGGCCTTGAGTTCTTCGTTGAGGGTCTCGGCTTGAGCGGGCGAGATGTCTTGGCGTGCGATCAGCACGTGTTCGTAACAGGCCATACGTTCCTTTTTCCGATTGTAAGAGTGCGGCGCCGCGCGACGCTCGGAAGACGCGCCGCAAGACGATGGCTCTGTCCGTGGCGGCCCGGAGACTCCGGGCCCATTGCCATTCCGCGAACAGACCGCCCTCGTTTAGGAAGGCGGCGCTGTTACGCGCAAACGCGCCCGCTGGCAAGGCTGCCCCCTAAATCTTCGCGCCGGTTTGTTAAATTGATTGCTCGTCGTCGCCGGTTAAGACATGGCAAGCGGTGAGCGATAGCGGGAGAACGCGCGGTCATGGGTTGGAACTACGGGGATATCCTTGACGCCGTGGCGAGCGCGATACCGCCCGCGACGCCGGCCTTTTTACACGGTGACCGCGTCATCGATTGGGGTGAAGCGGATCGCGCCACCAACAGTCTGGCGCGCGGCCTGATAACGCGCGGCGCCGTGCCCGGCGACAAGATCGCCATTTATATGCGCAACCGCCCTGAATATCTGCTGGCGCTGTCGGCCGGGTGGAAGGCGCGGCTGACTCACGTCAATATCAATTACCGCTACACCGCCGACGAGGTGGCCTACATTTTCGACAACAGCGACGCGCAAACCGTCGTCTACGCCCCGGAATTTCGCGGCGTCGTGACCGAGATTCGCGCGCGGCTGCCGCTGGTCAAGACATGGATCGAGGTCGGCGATCAGGCGGACCTCCCGGCCTTCGCCGAACGTTTCGACGCCTTGACCGCCGAGGGCAACGGCGGACCTCTAGACATCCGGCGGTCGGGCGAGGATCAATTTTTTATCTACACCGGGGGCACCACCGGTCTGCCGAAAGGGGTGATGTGGACGCATCACGAGCTGCGGGAAATCTCCCAACTCGCGGCGCGGCGTCTGGGACCGGTACCGGAAACCCTCGCCGAGCTGATCGAGAGCACCAAGCTTGCCGGACCTGGCGGACGCACTTTGCCCGCGCCGCCGTTGATGCACGGGACGGGACTTCTGAGCGCTTTCGGGGCGATGCTGGCCGGCGGTAGCGTCGTGACTTTGACGGGGCAGACCTTCGATGCGGTCGAACTTCTAGCCGCCATTGACCGGCATCGACCGCAAAGCATGGCCATCGTCGGCGACTCCTTTGCCAAGCCGATCCTCAACGCGCTGAACGCGTCGCCGGGGCGGTATGACGTCTCCAGCATCGCCGCTATTATTTCGTCCGGAGTCATGTGGAGCTTGGAGGTCAAGCGCGGTCTGTTGGAACACATGCCGCATGCCGTTTTGAACGACGCTTTCTCCTCGTCTGAAGCGCTTGGCATGGGGGTTTCGGTGATGGTCGATGGGGCGGAGGTGGAGACCGCGAAATTCACCTTGAGCGAGCGCTGTCGGGTGTTTGACGAGGATGACAATCCGGTTAAACCGGGTTCCGGCGTGCCGGGTATCGTCGCCCTCGGACCACCCAATCCACTTGGCTACTACAAGGACGAGGCCAAGTCGGCGCGCACGTTCAAGGTTATCGACGGGGTGCGCTATTCGATCCCCGGGGATTGGTGCTTGGTCGGAGCGGATGGGACGCTCACCCTGCTGGGTCGCGGTTCGGCGTGTATCAACACCGCCGGCGAAAAGGTGTTTCCCGAAGAGGTTGAAGAAGCGCTCAAAACCCACCCGTCGGTCGAGGACGCCTTGGTGGTAGGGTTGCCGGACGAGAAGTGGGGTCAGTCGGTCACCGGCGTCGTGCGTCTCACCGATGGCTTCGTGTTTGACGAACAGGCCCTGCGCGCTCATGTCCGCGGGAGATTAGCCGGTTATAAAACCCCAAAGCGGGTCGTTCTCACCACCGAAATCATCCGCGCCGGCAACGGCAAGGCCGACTATCCGACGGCAAAGTCGATCGCGCAGGCGAACGTTTAGGCGCGTTCCTCGACGCCGGTCACGTCTTCCCAAAACCGGCGCGCCTTTTTGAAGAAGTTGGCGGATTGCGGATTTTGATGCTCACCGCACAGTCCGGCGAATTCCTTGAGCAGAGATTTCTGCTTCGCCGTCAGTTTGGTGGGGGTTTCTATAAACAGTTCGACGACCAGATCGCCACGCTCGCGCGATCGCAAGGATGGCATTCCCTTGCCGCGCAAGCGCACGGTGCGGCCCGTTTGCGCGCCCTCGGGCACCTTGACGTAAATCTTGTTTTCACCGTCGCAATTGTCTCCGCCCAGCAGGCAGGGCGCCGCGATATCGCCACCCAAGGCGGCCGTCGCCATGGGAACGGGGACCGAACACAAAAGATCCAGCCCGTCGCGCTCGAACAGTTCGTGCGGCGCAACGGCCAGGAAGATGTACAGATCGCCGCGCGCCCCGCCGCGCGCGCCGGCGTCGCCTTCGCCTGACAGTCGGATCCGTGAACCGTCGTCAACCCCGGCCGGAACGCGCACCTGCAGGACGCGCTCCTGACGCACTTGGCCATGTCCGGCGCAGCTTTTGCACGCCTCCAGGATCACCCGGCCCGCTCCGCCGCAGCGCGGGCAGGCGGTCTCGACCTGGAAAAACCCTTGACTACGGCGCACCCGTCCGGCGCCGGCGCACGCCACGCAGGTGGTGGCGGTGGTGCCGGGTTTG
>JANXWN010000130.1 GCA_025351125.1 Caulobacteraceae bacterium
CCCCATCAACCGCAGGGTCGTGCTCGCCAAGCACGTCAAGGGCATGGTCGGGCCCGAACACTTCCGCATTGAGGAAGAGCCCGCGCGCGAACCCGGCGCCGGCGAGGTGATGGTCAAGATCGACACCTTGTCCATCGACGCTTTCATCCGCACCAGTCTTAATGACGAGGAGGGCCTGCACCAGCAGGTGCCCGTCGGCGGCGCCATAATCGCGCTCGGCGTGGGGCGGGTTATGGAGAGTAACGCACCGGGGTGGGAGGTCGGCGACGCCGTGACGGGACCCTTGTGCGCGCAGACTTATGCAACCCTGCCCGCCGCCATGTTGCAAAAGATCGATCCTGTCCGACCGCTGTCGACCTATCTGGGCGCGCTGGGATTGACCACGGGCCTCACCGCCTACACGGGCATACGCTATGTCGGCGAGGTCAAGGCCGGCGAAACCGTGCTCGTGTCCGGCGCTGCGGGCGCGGTGGGATCCATGGCCGCGCAGATCGCCAAGCTGCTGGGCGCCCGGGTCATCGGTCTGGCCGGAGGACCGGAGAAATGCGCCTTCCTCACCGGAACGCTTGGGCTCGACGGCAGCATCGATTACAAGGGCGAGGACGTCAACAAACGCCTCAAGGACTTGGCTCCGGACGGAATCGACGTCTTCTTCGACAACGTCGGCGGCGAGCTTCTCGATATTGCCCTGGACAATATTCGCGAGCGCGGTCGGGTAGTCATCTGCGGCGCCATCTCGCAGTACAACGACCAAAAACATGTGCGCGGACCCAGCCTCTACCTGCGCCTCGCCGAACGCTATGCCCGCATGGAGGGTTTCACCGTCATGCACTTCGTGCAGCACTATCCCGAAGCCATGGCCCAGCTGGGGCAATGGCTTACCGAAGGCAGGTTGACCATGCCCGAACAGGTCGAACACGGGATCGACGCTTTCCCGGACGCGTTGCGCAAACTGTTCGAGGGCGGCAATACCGGCAAAATGCTCGTCAAGCCCTGAGGGCGAGACGGGCGCGTAAGGACCCCACATCCAGCGAAAAGGTCGCATGATGGATAATACGCCGTACCGCCTTGACCGCGCTTGGCCTCTATACCCCGAGACCATGGATTTTGAGATGGGATCGGGCGTGGCCGTCGACGACGACGGGGTCGTGTACCTCTTCACCCGCGACTTGGAGCACTGGGCGGCCCACCCGCTGGCGATGAGCGCCAAGATGGGCAAGAGCAGCATCTCGATGTTCGATCGTGAGGGGAAATATCTGGGCAAATGGGGGCCCTCCGAAGAGCCTGGTTTTGCCCTGGGGGCGCACACTCTGTATTTTCACGACGGCTGCTTGTGGACTGTCGATCGCGACGGCCACATGATCAAGAAATACGCCAAGGACGGCGCCTTGCTCCTGAGCCTGGGCACGCTCGGCAAGCCCGGCGACAGTCCCTATCTGTTTAACGGGCCCACCGGCGTCGCGGTTCAGAAGAACGGCAATATCGTCGTCACCGACGGATACTGGAACGCCCGCATGATCTGGTATTCTCCCGAAGGCGAGTACATCAAGGAGATCGGCGGCTGGGGCGACGGGCCCGGCCAGTTCAATTCACCGCACGCCGTGGCGCAGACGCCGGACGGACGCCTGCTGGTGGTCGATTTCGCCGGCGGATCCCTGCATCCCTACATGACCGTGGAGGGTCAGATCGCCGAGCATCGCAAGGTCAAGGACCCGCATCGGCCCAGCCGCATCCAGGTGTTCGACCCGGACGGCGCCTTCCTCGAGCAATGGCGTCACATCACGCCGCTGAGCATCGCTGTGTACGGCGATCGTATCTACGCCAGCGACGAGTTCCATGATCTGGTCGTGCTCGACGCGACGACATTCGCCGAGATCGAACGGCACAAGGACTTGGCGATCTACATCCATCAGATGGCGATGGACCGGCACGGCGACATCTACACGGCGACCGTCTATCCCGAACACGCCGGCGCCAAACGGGGGCGCGAGGGGCCTTCGCATCACCGCTGGACCCGTGCGCGGATCGGGGTCTAAATTCACATCACGATACGATTTTGGTTCACAGCCGGCTCCCCTAAGATGTAGCATTAGGGAGGCGCCGTAAGCGCCGGACCAGGAGGACAAACGGGTGCCCCATGTGATCGTCGCCGCGACGCTCGACTTTGCGACACAGGAAAACCGCGACGAGGCCGTGCGGCTGACGGCGCCCGTCCAGATCGCCACCCGTAATGAAGAAGCGGGGTGCCACGCTTATTGCTTCGCCGCCGATCCGGGCGTGCCGACCCGCGTTCAGGTGTACGAATTGTGGGAAGACCGGGCCGCGCTCCTAACCCACTTCACCCATCCCTATTACGCCAAGATGGTGGAGGTGCTGCGCGGAGTGGGCATCGTCGACACGTGGAACCAGGTGTGGGAGGCCGGCGATCACGGGCCAGTTTACGAGGCAGACGGCAAGCCGAACGCGGCTTTCTTCGGTACCAGCGGCCGCTAGCACGCAGCGATCCCGGCCTCAAGGAGATAGAGAGATGAGTGAAGCGATCCTGTTCACCAATGTCCGGCTCTTTACCGGCGTCGACGACGCTCTGATCGAGGCCGGCGCGGTCTGGGTGGACGGACGGTATATCCGTTACGCCGGCCGAGCGGCGGACATCGGCGTCTTGCCCGACGGCCTACGCCGCGTCGACCTGAACGGCCAGTTCGTCATGCCGGGCATGACCGAATCTCACGCCCACATTTCCTACACCAACAACGGCCCGGGCGATCTGGACAAGACTCCGGTGGAGCAGGCTATGGTGTGGTCGATCGACAACGCCCGTCTGATGCTCGGTTCCGGCTTTACCTCCGCGATCAGCTTCGGCTCGGTGCATCGCATCGATGTCTATCTGCGCGACGCCATCGACAAAGGCCATATCGTTGGCCCGCGACTGTGCGCCTCCGGACGCGACGTTGGCGCCACGTCAAGCAATGCCGACCTGCACCCCGATTATGCTCGACCGCAGATGGAGGGCCTAGGCATGCTCGCCGACGGCCCGTGGGCGGTGCGTAAGGCTGTGCGCACGCTACGAAAGAACGGGGCAAACGTGGTGAAGCTGTTCCTCGATGGCGAAGGTTTGTCGAACCACGCGCCTCCCGGCGAATTGACCTACACCGACGAGGAGGTTGAGGCCGCGATCAGCGAGGCGCATGCGCGCAATATGCGGGTGGCGACGCATTCGCGTTCCGCCGCGGCGGTGAAACAGGCGGTCAAGTTTGGTGCGGATTTCATCGGCCATGCCAATTATCTCGACGCCGAAGCCATCGACATGTTGCATCGCGCCCGCGACCGCCTGTTCGTCGGACCGGCGATCGCCTGGGAGGTGCAGTTCCTCGCTAACTGCGAGAGCCTGGGTTACTCCCGCCAGGCAGCGCGCGACAGGGGCTACGAACGCGAGGTGGAGGCCACGGTCGACGCTGTAAAGCAGCTCAGAGCAGCCGGCGTTCGGGTACTGATTGGCGGCGACTACGGCCTCAATATCACCCCCCATGGCACCTACGCCAAAGACCTGGAGTACTTCGTCGACCTGTTCGGTCTTTCGCCCGCCGAAGCCCTGCTATGCGCCACGCGCGACGGCGGGGCGGCGGTCGATCCGGCCGGCATGCTCGGCACGCTTGAAGCCGGCAAATACGCTGATTTGGTGATCGTTGACGGCAATCCCCTGGCCGACATCCGCATTCTTCAGGACCACAGCCGGATCACCGCCGTGATGAAGGACGGCCAGCTCTATCGCGGCCTGACGCGCGGCCACCCCTACCACGCGTCGGCGGACGATCTGGCGGCGCCGCTCCCAACCGTGCGCGCCAACCAACGCTTGGCGGAGACCGTCCTCGCGGCGGAGTAGCGGCGGTCAGTTGCGGTCTGAACGCATCGGCTTCTAGGTTCCCACCATCTCCATCGTCGGATAGTCGGTATAGCCGGTCGGGCCAGGCGCGTAGAGCGTGTGAACATTCAGTTCGTTCATGGGCGCGCCGAGACGCAGGCGCGCCGGCAGGTCGGGGTTGGCGATGAAGTTGCGGCCAAAACCGACGGCGTCGGCGATCCCGGCGTCGAGGTCGGCGATGGATTGTTCAAGGGTCAATTGCTCGTTGATGATCACCGTGCCGCCGAAGGCCGCCTTGATCGCCGGCGCCAGACGGTCGGGCCCGACGTATTCGCGCAGGAACAGGTAGGCAATGTTTCGTTTCGCTAACGCGCGGGCGACGTAGGTGAAGGTTGCCAAGGGATCGCTATCGCCCATGTCTTGGGCGTCGCCGCGAGGGGCCAAGTGCATCCCGACGCGATCTGCACCCCACACCGAGATGCAGGCGTCGGCCACCTCGAGATGCAGGCGCGCGCGGTTTT
>JANXWN010000153.1 GCA_025351125.1 Caulobacteraceae bacterium
ATCGCCCCATGAGCAAGCATCACGTATCGACCACGATCAACGGCGAGCCGACCGAATTTCTGTGCGAGGCGCAGCAGACCATGCTCGACGTCCTGCGCGACGAGCTGGGTCTGACCGGCAGCAAGGAAGGCTGCAGCTCGGGCGATTGCGGCGCCTGCAGCGTCACCATCGACGGGCGACTGGTGTGCTCGTGTCTTGTTTTGGCGGTGGAGGCCGAAGGGACGCGCATCACCACCATCGAGGGCATGGCCGACGGCGGGACGTTGCATCCCTTGCAGCAAAAATTCCTGGAGCACGCCGCCCTGCAGTGTGGCTTTTGCACGCCGGGCATACTGGTGGCGGCCAAGGCTCTATTGGACGTCAATCCCGATCCCACCGAGACTCAGGCGCGGTATTGGTTGGCGGGTAATCTGTGCCGGTGCACCGGCTACGACAAAATCATCCGCGCCGTGATGGATGCGGCGGCGGATCTTCGTCAGGAGCGCGTGTGATGAGCGATGTGATGGATCGATCGGCGGCGGCGGCCTTCAAAGTCGTCGGAACCCGGCCCGTCCGACCCGATGGCGCCGACAAGGTTACGGGCAAGGCGGCTTACGGCGCCGATCTGATGCTGCCGGGGATGCTGACCGGCAAGATCAAGCGCAGCCCGCACGCCCACGCCCGCATCATCTCCATCGACGCCAAAAAGGCGCGCGCCCTGCCGGGCGTCAAGGCCGTGATCACCGCCGCCGATTTCCCCGATCTGGCCTCCGAAGAGTTGGACGGCGGCGAGAGTGCGTCCAATGTGCGCGATCTATCGCTCAATTGCATGGCGCGGAGCACGGTTTTCTATGAAGGGCACGCCGTCGCGGCCGTCGCCGCGGTCAGCGCGAGCCTTGCCGACGCCGCTTTGGCTCTGATCGATGTCCAATATGAAGTGCTGCCGCACGTGATCGACGTCGAGGCCGCGATGTCGCCGGCCGCGCCGGTGTTGCACGCGGCCATGTTCAGCAAAGGCATCACACCCGCGCCCACCACCGCCTCCAACATCGCCGAGCGGCATGATCTCCAGCGCGGCGATCTCGACGCCGGATTTACCGCCGCCGACGTCGTGGTCGAGGGTCGCTACACCACTGCCGCGGTGCACCAAGGCTATATCGAGCCGCACGCCACGGTCGCCACCTTCGGCGCCGATGGCCAATGTCAGGTGTGGAGCGCGAGCCAGGGCCATTTCGCGGTGCGCACCTTGTGCGCCAAAATTCTAGGGCTGGAAACGTCCGACATCCGCGTCACGCCGGCGGAAATCGGCGGCGGCTTCGGCGGCAAGACTACGGTCTATCTCGAACCGCTGGCGCTGGCGCTGTCGCGGCAATGCGGCGCGCCGGTGCGGATGGTGATGACCCGCGACGAAGTGTTCCGCGCGACCGGCCCGACCTCGGGCGCGGTGATCGAGGTCAAGCTTGGCGCCAAACGCGACGGAACCATCACCGCCGCCACGGTCGTGCTGAAATTCCAGGCGGGGGCTTTTCCGGGATCGCCGGTCGGCGCGGCCGGCATGACCGCCCTGGCCTGTTACGATATCGCCAATTTCCACATCACCGGTTTTGACGTGGTGACCAACAGTCCCAAGGTCGCTGCCTATCGCGCGCCCGGCGCACCGATCGCGGCGTTTGGCGTGGAATGCGCCATTGACGAGCTGGCGCTGAAACTCGGTATGGATCCGATCGCCTTGCGGGAAAAGAACGCCGTTCGCGACGGGGTGAAGGCCGCTTACGGACCGACCTTCCGCAATATCGGCTATGTCGAAACACTCGCGGCGATCCGCGATCACCCGCATTACACCGCGCCGCTGGGTCCTAATCAGGGACGCGGCGTGGCGGTCGGCTTCTGGTTCAACATCGGCGGTGAGTCGACGGCGGCGGTGCATGTCAATGACGACGGTTCGGCCCTTGTCGCTACCGGCAGTCCCGATATCGGCGGCTCTCGCGCTTCAATGGCGATGATGGCCGCCGAAGTCTTGGGTCTGCCCGTCGAGAAGGTGCGTCCGATCGTCGCCGATACCGCCTCCATCGGCTTTTCGATGGTGACGGGCGGTAGCCGCACGACCTTCGCGACGGGCATGGCGGTGACGCAGGCGGCGCAACAGATTGTCGTCGACCTCAAACGTCGCGCCGCGCAAACCTGGGATGTTCCGGTCGATCAGGTGGAATGGCTGGACGGCGCCGCGATCTGCCGTGACCCGGCGAAGGCCGATTTAAGCCTGGCCGCCCTCGCCGCCCGCGCCGGTCAGACCGGTGGGCCAATCAGCGCCCAGGTGTCGCTCAACGCCCAAGGCGCGGGACCGGGATTTGGCGCCCATATCTGCGATGTCGAGGTCGACCCGGAAACCGGCGGGGTGACCGTCCTGCGCTACACCGCCGCTCAAGACGTCGGGCGCGCCATCCATCCGGCCTATGTCGAAGGTCAGGTGCAAGGCGGCGTGGCGCAAGGCATCGGCTGGGCGCTGAACGAAGAATACATATTCGACCGCGACGGCAAGATGGAGAATTCCGGATTTCTCGACTACCGCGTTCCGGTCGCCTCGGACCTACCGATGATCGACACGATCTTGATTGAGGTGGCTAATCCTCGCCATCCGTTTGGGGCCAAGGGCGTCGGCGAGGTCCCAATCGTTCCGCCGCTGGCCGCCGTCGCCAACGCCGTGCGCGCCGCCATCGGCGTGCGAATGACCGACCTGCCGCTGTCGCCGCCGAAGATCAGAGCGGCGATCGACGGGCGATAGGAACCGGGCAGGCGCGCTGACATTAAACATGTCAGGGCCCCCGGCTTTCGCCGAGGGCCCTCATCTAAAAAGTGAAGACGCCTATTTGTGGCAGGTTTTGTCGGCCGCTATGTGCGAGTCGCCGCATTTCTTGCCAGCCGGCTTGCCCTTGGCCATCGCCGTGTGTGTCTTGCCGGGCTTGGCGGCCGTCGCCGGTTTGGCGGCCATCATCGGCGCGGGCGTCTTACACGAGATGCGCTTGTGGGTGACTTTGTCGGTGCAATAGACGGCCTTGGCTTTTGGCGCGGTCGTCGCCATGGCGGCGGCGTTGGCCAGAACGGGCGAGGCGAGAAGGGCAAAAACGGCGGCGATCGCGAGTGAGGTTTTCATGGTGATTCCCTGTTGTTTCCCCGTGTTAGGGCGACCACTCATCGCAAACCACCGCTGAACCGTCAATGAATGGCCATCAGGCGATGTGGTGCGGGCCGGAAGACCCATTTTAATCGGGCCAAGTGTCCGGGCTCATCGCCAGCACTTCGCCGACAAAATGCAAAGAGCCGCAGATCACGATGTGCGGCGGCGGTCCGGACATCGCCAGGGCGGCGCGTACGCCGGCTTCGGCGTTGGGGGCCACCTCGGCGGCGATGCCCGCCGACCGCGCGGCGTCGGCCAAAGCGCCGGCGGGCGTGGCGGCCGGCGAATTGAAATCCGTCGTAAACACGCGCGGCGCGAGGGGTTCTAGAGCCGCGAAAAAGGCTCGCGCGTCCTTGCGTCCCAACATAGCCACGACCAGCGCCACGGGGCGGCCGTCGCTTTGGCTCAGCCGTCGACACGCTTGAGCCAAAGCGCGCGCGGCATGCGGGTTGTGCGCGCCGTCCAACCACAGATCGGTCCCCGCCGCGAGGGCCGCCAGCGGACCCTGCGTCAAGCGTTGGAACCGTCCAGGCCAGACGGCGGTGGCGATTCCGGTCGCCATGGCGGATTCGTCAATGCGCGGGTCGTCGAAGATCGACAGGGCGGCGAGCGCCAGAGCGGCGTTTGCAAACTGATGCGCGCCCGGCAGACGCGGGGCCGGAAGGTCAAGCAAACGGTCAGGCCATTGGACCACCAGTCGCTCGCCTTGTTCCCAACCATCCATCTCGCGGCCCATAAGCGAAAACGGGGCGCGAAGGTTTTCAGCCTCCCGCTCGATCACGCTTAGCGCCTCGTCCGGCTGTCGCGCGACCACCACTGGCCGCGCCGCCTTGATGATCCCCGCTTTTTCCCAGGCGATTTTCGAAAGCTCGGGACCCAAAAATTCCAAATGGTCGAAATCCACCGGCGTGATCACGCTGACGGCCGGCGCGGCGAATACGTTAGTGGCGTCGAAACGCCCACCCAGCCCCACCTCTATGATGCAAAGATCGGCGGGGTTTTGAGCAAAGGCGTTAAACGCCAACACCGCGGCGATTTCGAAGAAACTGATGTCCTGACCAAGGTTGGCGGCCACCACGACGTCAATTTGGCGGGCAAGCTCGTCGTCAGTAATCAGGCGGCCGGCGATGCGAATGCGCTCGGCGAAGCGCACCAGATGCGGCGATGTCAGCACGTGAACCTTGAGTCCCGCCGCCTCGGCGACCGCGCGCATGAACGCGCAGGTCGAGCCCTTGCCATTGGTGCCGGCAACGTGAATCACCGGCCCCATCCGCTCGTGAGGCCGACCCAAAGAGTTCAGCAAACGCTCTACGCGACCCGTGGTCAGATCGATCAAGGGGGGATGCAGAGCGCGCAAGCGGTGGATGACGCCGTCGGAGGCGCGCAAAGGATCCATATCCGGGCGATCGAGCGTGTTCAGGCCGCTTTCGAGCGCGCGCGCCCGGCCATCAAGGTGCGCAGGATCGATCCTAAGACGCGCGGCAGATCCTTGCGCGTCACCACCTTGTCGACCATGCCGCGCTCGACCTGAAATTCAGCGGTCTGAAAGGTCGGCGGTAGGGTTTCGCGCACCGTCTGCTCGATCACACGCCGTCCGGTGAAGCCGATCAAAGCCGCCGGTTCGGCCAGCTGAATATCCCCCAGCATGGCGTAGGACGCGGTGACGCCGCCGGTCGTCGGATCGGTCAGAACGACGATATAAGGCAGGCGGGCCTTTCGCAGACGTTGGATCGCCGCCGTCGTTCGCGCCATCTGCATCAGAGATAAAGCGCCTTCCTGCATGCGAGCCCCGCCCGATGCCGTGAACACCACCAGCGGCGCGGCGCTTTTGACCGCCTCGTCGACGGCGGCAAGGAAGCCTTCTCCCGCCGCCACGCCGAGCGAACCGCCCATGAAGGCGAAGTCTTGCACCAAAACCACCGTTTTAACGCCGTTGACGTCGCCGACCGCGGCGGCCATGGCGTCGGTTTCACCCGTCGCTTTGCGCGCGGCGGCGAGACTGTCCTTATAGGGTTTGCCATAGGTGAATTTCAGCGGATCGTCAGGCGATTTGGGCAGGGTCAGGCTTTTGAACCTGCCGTTATCGAAGGTGTAAGCCAAACGCTGGGCCGGCCGGATGCGCATATGGCGTCCCGCCGGCGTCACCCACAGCGCCGCCTCCAAATCGGCGCGATAGATCATCTCACCGGTATCGGGGCATTTTTCCCACAGATTGTCCGGCGTCGACTCGCGACGGGC
>JANXWN010000359.1 GCA_025351125.1 Caulobacteraceae bacterium
CGAGAACATGTTCGGTCGCTTAAAAGACTGGCGGCGCATTCACACTCGCTACGACCGATGCGCCCACACCTTCATGTCCGCCATCGCCATCGCCGCAACCGTCATCTTCTGGCTATGATCAATGAGTCCTGAGCCTAGAGCCTGATGCGTTTACACGGAACAGATGTAAACGCTGAATCAGGCTCTACACTTTTGCATCTAGAGCAGGATTCAGATTTTAGACGGTTCCGTCTAAAATCACCCTGCTCTAGCGGCAAACCGGGAAACCCGCACCAGCACGCCGACCTTTTTGGCTAACGCCTAAATCCGATGCAGGGCGCAGAGCTTGTTGCCGTCCGGGTCACGCAAATAGGCCAGATACATCTGACCCATGCCCCCCTCGCGAACGCCTGGAGGATCTTCGCAGGTGGTTCCGCCATTGGCGACCCCCGCCGCGTGCCAAGCGTCAGCCACTGCCGGGGAGGCAGCCGCGAAGCCGACGGTCCCGCCGTTGGCGTGGGAAGCCGGCTCCCCGTTGATCGGTTGCGAAACGGAAAAAATCCCCGTGGGCGTCATGTAGAACATGCGGTGACCGTCCATCATCGGCGCCGGCACACCCAGCGTGCCCAGCACGGCATCGTAGAACTTTTTAGATCGGTCGAGATCGTTCGTGCCGATCATGATATGTGAAAACACGGAGCGTTCCTCTGGCTTTGGTTCAGGTTTACGGCGTAGTCCACGACGCATAGCCGAACCGCCAAAGAGGTCAACCATCTCGCTATGAAGAGACCTTCCGCCGGTCATTGCGTATACTTCGGTCGCCTATCCGCTGGGGCGGCCATCGCTATCGGGGACAACGATGGGGCCGAAACCTGTGTTTCCTCGCGCGCCTAAACATCGACCTCCGCGTCCAGCGCGTTTTCCTGGATGAACTCGCGGCGCGGCTCAACTAGATCGCCCATCAGGCGGGTGAACAGATCGTCCGCGTCGTCGGCGTGATTCACCTTCACTTGCAACAAGGTGCGGGCGTTATGGTCGAGGGTCGTTTCCCACAGTTGGTCGGCATTCATTTCGCCAAGGCCTTTGTAACGCTGGATCGCCAGCCCGCGTCGACCGGAGTCGAAGATCACGCTGCAGAGATCGAGCGGGCCGCGCACGGTGTGGGTTCGGTCACGACGGCGGAAGACGGCGGGTTTGACGAAAGTATCGGCCAGCTTTGTCGCCCTCTCCGCGAGGCGTCGCGCATCGGCCGAATGCAGCATCTGATCGTCCAGCACGATCTTTTCCGAGACGCCGCGCTTGACGCGTTGAAATAGATAACCACCGCCCGCGGCCGCCTCGCCGGACCACGCGCCGTCGCCTTCTTCGGCATAGAGGTCCAGCCGCCGGGCGCCTTCGACAAGATTGTCGGAATTTCCGAGCAAGCCCGCTAATGCCGACTGCTCGAGGGCGAAGGCCGGGGCACGAGCTGACAATCGCTCGATGTTGGCCTTGGCTTGGCGCGCGGTTTGGGCCAGGTCGGCCAAATCTCGGCCGGTCATCCGCTCGCCGGTGCTAAGGTCGAGTTCCGCGCCGTCGAGGCCCTCGTCGATCAAGAACACTTCCAATTCCCCGTCGTCTTTCAGATAGCGCGAGGACTTGCCCTTACTAGCCTTATAGAGCGGCGGCTGGGCGATATAGAGATAACCGCGCTCAATGACCTCCGGCATTTGTCGATAAAAGAACGTCAGCAACAAGGTGCGGATATGGGCGCCGTCGACGTCGGCGTCGGTCATGATGACGATGCGATGATAGCGCAATTTTTCGATGTTGAAATCATCGCGGCCTATGCCGGCGCCCAGCGCCGTGATCAAAGTGCCGATCTGTTCGGAGCCCAACATGCGATCAAAACGGGCGCGCTCAACATTGAGAATCTTGCCGCGCAAGGGAAGAATCGCTTGGTTCTCGCGGTTGCGCGCCTGTTTAGCCGAGCCGCCGGCGGAATCGCCCTCGACGATAAAAATTTCAGACTTGGCCGGGTCGCGTTCCTGACAATCGGCCAGTTTTCCGGGCAGCGACGAGATATCCAGCGCTGACTTGCGGCGGGTCAAATCGCGCGCTTTACGCGCCGCTTCGCGCGCGCTGGCCGCTTCGCTGATTTTCTGGATGATCAGCTTGGCTTCGTTCGGGTGTTCCTCAAACCACTCGGCGATCCCTTCATTGACCAGACCTTCCACGGCCGGGCGGACTTCGGAGGACACAAGCTTATCTTTGGTCTGCGACGAGAATTTCGGATCGGGCACCTTGACCGACAGCACGCAGGTCAAGCCTTCGCGAGCGTCTTCGCCGGTGACGGAAATCTTGTCGCGCTTGGTCGCGCCGCTGGATTCCGCATAGCCGGTGATTACCCGCGTCAGGGCGGCGCGAAAAGCCGACAGGTGCGTGCCGCCGTCGCGCTGCGGGATGTTGTTGGTGAAGCACAACATGGTCTCGTGATAGCCGTCGTTCCACCAGAGAGAGAGATCGATCTCGACCTTTTCCCTTCGGCCACGAATGACCAGGGGGGTCTTGAGCAAGGGGGTCTTAGCTTTGTCCAGGTGGCGTACGAAGGCTTCGACGCCGCCTTCGTAGTGCAGGATTTCCTCGAACGGTTCGGCCCCTCTCAAATCGCGGAAATAGATCACGACGCCGGAGTTGAGGAAGGCCAACTCGCGCAGGCGGTGCTCAAGGGTTTTGCGATCAAAATCGATATGCTCGAACGTGCCGTTGTCCGGCGAGGTTCGCAGCGATGGGAAGAACGTCACCTCGGTGCCGGTCAGCGGCTCGCCATTATCGCGCAGGGGCGAGGCGCCGATAATCTTGAGGGGGCTAACGGTGTCGCCGCGTTCGAAACGCATTTCGTGCGCCTCGCCGTTGCGGTGGATTTTCAGCATCAGCCAATCGCTGAGCGCGTTGACGACCGAGACGCCGACGCCGTGCAGGCCGCCGGAGACTTTGTAGGAGTTCTGATCGAATTTTCCGCCGGCGTGCAGCTGCGTCATAATCACTTCCGCAGCCGACACGCCTTCGCCTTCGTGAATGTCGGTGGGGATACCGCGGCCGTCGTCGGTGACCGAGACCGAACCTTCGGCGTTAAGGATTACCTCCACCTTGCTGGCGTAGCCGGCGAGGGCTTCATCGATGGCGTTATCGACCACCTCGTAAACCATGTGGTGCAGGCCCGAGCCGTCATCGGTATCGCCGATATACATGCCGGGGCGTTTGCGCACGGCGTCGAGGCCTTTGAGCACCTTGATAGAGTCGGCGCCGTAATCGGCGGCGGCTTCGGCGGCTGTCTCGGTACGCGGCTCGTCCGCGGAGTCTTCGGCGGCATCTTCGGGGGGCAGATCGGTCATGTAAATCAGTGGTCCAGGACAGTCAGGCCGGCGGCGTCAACGCGGACACCGAGGGCTCGACCCTTGAGGGTTTCGAACAAAGACTCATCCGTGCCGGTGAGAAAAGCTTGCAGCGAGAGCGTCTCGAGTTCGTCGAAAAGCGCCGCGCGGCGGAGGGGGTCCAGATGCGCGGCGACTTCGTCTAACAGTAATACAGGATTCGGCGCGGTTGTGGCACGAGAAAGTCGCGCCGCCTGCGCCAAAACCAGATTGAGAATCAGCGCTTTCTGCTCGCCGGTGGAGCAGTCGGCGGCCGCGCGCGACTTGGTATGGTGTGTGACGATCAGGTCGCCGCGATGCGGGCCCACGAGGGCTCGGCCGGCCGCCTGATCGCGGGGTCGCGCGGCG